>SKWF01000328.1 GCA_007129085.1 Balneolaceae bacterium
AACCTTGTTGAGAATCTTCTTGTACCGTGGATCTTTTTTCAAGGGGCCTAAAATATCCGGATAGAGGTGATGGATAGAAAGTGTTTCCCAATCATTCCAATAATCTATCTGTTCAAAAAGATTAAGTGCTCTATCTTTATATCCAAGTGATGCTTCAATCAGGCCCGTAGCAAAAAGATCACCTTTACCTTCAAGCTCTTTTTTTATTTTTTTTGCCTTACCAGTCTCTCCAATCATTATATGGCAAAGTGCCAATGTGGCAAGTGGGCCATTACCGGCCCAGGGAACATTTTTACCTTGAAGCACTATTTTCGCTTCTGTATATCTCTCCAAATTAAACAGTGCCAAACCATGATGAATTATCTGGCCATCCCAATCCGGCTGAATTTCAATTCCGCGTAAAGATTCAGATAATGCTTTTTCAAGGTGCCCATTGTAAAGGTATGATATTGAAAGATTGCTGAGTGCTTCCGGGGATAATGGGTTCAGATCTACTGCTTTCTTAGCACTTTCAAGAGCTTCTACGGGCTGACCTAAAAGCTGATAGTTCCAACTGAGCCAGTTGTGGGCTTCCGCATAACTCGGTTGAAGTTCCACGGCGCGTTTCAATTCCCGGATAGCAGCTGACCCCTGGTGCCGATTTGAATAAAGTAACCCTAAAGATGCGTACGCTTCAGCCAGATTTGGATCCAGTTCAAGCGCTCGGTTAATTGCCTTTTCCGCCCGCGGTAGTGTTGAATCTGCATCTTCATGTCCATAGTCATATTGAAGTGTCAGGGCATCCGCAAGTCCTACCCACGCCAAGGCATGATCAGGATCCTGCTCAACAGCATTTTGAAAATACTCCACTGCCCGTTTCATTCCTATTTCTGTACGTTGATCCAATTGTCTGCGTCCATACGTATATAGCCTGTGTGCTTCAAGATCATCAGTGGGAGCCCAATCAGACATCCGCTTTTTTTCCACCGCAGTAAGTTCAGCTTTCAGCCCGTCGGCGATCTTCAGCGCGAGTTCACTTTGAATATCAAACAGATGTTTTGCTGTTAATTCCCTGTCATAAATTTCTGACCAAAGGTGATTATCATTCTGCACATCGATTAACTGAATATTTAACCTGAGACGGCCTTCAATGATCTGTACACTTCCCTCCACGATTGACCCGGCACCCAGTTCCGATGCAATTTCAGAGATTGGTTTATTGCTATTTCTAAACTGTAATACAGATGTTCTTGAAATTACATGTAGATCTGAAACTCCAGATAATCGCGTTAAAAGGTCGTTATGAAGTCCACTTGCAAAAATTGAAATTTGTTCATCGCTTCCAAATTCTTCCAGTGGAAGAATCGCAACCGATTTAACGCTATTATGCTGATCAGCTTCTCTTGTACTCCCCCCTATTTTTTGAGGTTTAATTTTTGAAAATTGTTTAATGCTCAACAGCAATTCATCCAATATTTCTTCTTGCTCAATTTCGAGCTCCCGAGATACAAATTTTGCGTGTTGTTTTGCATACCGAACGGCATTCTCCCGGTTACCCAAAGCTGCCATTACTTCAACTCTTCGTTTTACCGCATGGGTTTCGTAAGGATTTACTTGAGATCTTGTTTTCCAAAATCCAACTGCTTTTTCCAGATCACCGGCTTTCTCGGCTTTATCAGCAAGATCCTCTAATGCCCGGCTATACTTTTCTCGAAATCGACTTCTTTCCTGCTCGAGCCAACGGTCAAAATCCGTAGAGGCACCTGATACATGTAATCCCTCCAAAAGATCACCACGATACAATTCGGCAGCCTCCATTATTTTTCCCTCATCCAGTAACTTTCCAAAGCTCAACGCATCACACTGTATCAGATCGTCGTTGATAGAAAGCTCTTCTATACCACGGGTGCAAACCATCTCCTTGCCCAATGTTTTGCGGATGTGATACAGCAGATTACTCAGAGAATTCCGCGCACTTTTCTGACTTTTTTCGGGCCATAAAAGAGGTAAAATCCGATCTCTCCTCTGAAATCCACGAGGGCGTTTTAATACAAGATAGGATAGCAAAGCCAGGCGTTTCGATCCCGCAAGAAAAGAATTTTCCAACCCCCCACTTTTCCCTCTAAGCTCTACCGGACCCAGTATTTTTAGTTCCGTCATAAAAATGTCCGTTTATTAACTCTCTTAATCTCTCTTAGATACTAATCTAAGAGACAGAAGCGAGAAAGCAAAGACCGGAATTATAAGTTGTAATCCTAATGATAATTATTAAAGTCAAACTGATAGAATCATAGAATCGCAAAAATTACTATTTAAACCCTGCTAAGCACGGCAAAATAAAACTTTTTAAGATTGGTTATTTAACATTTTTTTACATATTTAATTAAACACAAGTAGTTCATACATACAGAAATCAGTAATCCCTGCATTACGTTTCGGCCTCCTCTTTTCTTACCTGCCTGAAATTTAATGCTTCCACTAAACAAGAGGTTATTATGAAAATCAATTTAAAATTCATTCTGCTGATGGTAATATCTGCAGTTTTAACATATCAATTGAGTCATGCCCAATCGCACTCACCTAATGCGAATCATTCAGACCACAACATTACTATCCTGGCTGAAGATTACGCTTTCCAAGCACCCGACAGGGTTCCTACTGGCTGGACAACCATCCGGTATGAAAACCATGGAAATGAACCACATTTTCTGATGATAGCCAAAGTTCCGGAGGGGAAAAACCTGGACGACTACGCAAGCAATATTGTGATGCCATTCAATGAGGTGTGGTATGCACTGCGGGATGATGGTTTGGATCAGGAATTAGTATTTGAAAAACTTGGTCCAAATCTTCCCGAATGGTTTGCTGAGGTTGAGTTTGTGGGAGGAACCGGGATCATTCATCCCGGTGCCAATACAGAAGTAACCCTGAATCTCACTCCTGGCACCCACATCCTTGAGTGCTATTTTAAAAATGAAGAGGGTGAATTGCACTCAGTAGAAGGAATGCTGCGAGAATTAACAGTAGCTGAGAGTCAATCAGATGCGGCAGCCCCCGAAGCCGACATTAACATCACGCTGACAAACTTTGAAATGGATATTGAGGGTGATCTAAAACCCGGCAAACATACATTCTCTGTCCATTTGGTTGAAAATCCGGAGCAGGGATTTGGCCATAATGTACATGTAATTCGGGTTGATGATGACACACAGGTAGAGGAGGTGTTACGCTGGATCAATTTTACGGAAATTGACGGACTGAGAACACCAAGTCCTTATACATTTTCCGGTGGAATGCACCTAATGCCTGCCGGTGAAACAGCGTACTTTACCACGGAGCTGGAACCCGGACGCTACCTGTTCCTGTCTGAATACACCGGCCATTTAGGAGTGATGCGAGATATTACCATCGAATAAAGAAATATAAACCTATTGAATTGCCTGGAAAAAACGTTGAAGTACAGATACGGGCAATGATTTCAAAATTACTCTATGAAAGCAATCTCTGCTTATACCTTTGCCCTCGTCGTAACGGGCCTTCTGTTTACCGTGGCTGCTGTTTCAGTTTATGATGTTCAATCAAGCCATCTGTTGGAAAACAAAACAGTTGCCGGTCATCCGGTTCTGGAGAACCTATCGTCCGAACCGGGCATCGTGGAGGTGGAACTCACGGCGTCCAAAGAGCGGATTTCGCTGAGGCCGGGTGTTGAAACCGATGTCTATGCCTACAACAGACAGGTTCCCGGGCCCATGCTGGAGGCTCAAGAAGGCGACAGCGTTATCGTCCACTTTCGCAATGAGCTGGAGGAAGAAACCACC
>SKWF01000318.1 GCA_007129085.1 Balneolaceae bacterium
CTCAGTTCAGCACCTTTCACAAATTCAGCATCTTTAATTCCTCTGGCGGCTGCGCAAGTTCCACAAATTTTCACTTGGGCTCCTTTATTTACCGAAAGTTTCAGCATTCTTTCGATATTGTAATATCCATCCGGTGTCTCCTGTCCGGCCAGTGCGCAGGTTGCGGCATCAGCCATCAGAAATATTCTCACTTCCATCTCCTCTTTGTAATCCTTGCCCAGTTGATTCGCAATTCGAAGGGCGTTATACGCTTTCTCTGTTCCGTACGGTCCATCGTTGATAATGATTAAGGTTTTCATAGTCCTCTTTTTTTGAGTTAAATTTTTCCTCTGTTCATGTAATTCTCAGCCGATTGGCTTCACTCTTAATCCACCGGTTTCCCCTCTGTATCCCACTCAGGAAACCCTGCCTCAAGCCTGCTCGCGGTATACCCGTGCTCGTGCAGAATTTTAATGGCATCATCAGCCATCGCACACAGTGGGCCGCGACAATAGGCGATGATCTCCTTGTTTTTTGGAAGTGATTTTAATCTCTCCAGCAGTTCGTTTTTCGGAATAGAGACGGCAGATGCTATATGCCCCGCCTCATACTCTTCACGCGGTCGTACATCCAGCAGAAGTGCTTCACCCTTTTCAATCCGATCGAGTAGTTTATCGGAATCAACTGACTCCAGGTTGTGGCGTGATTTTCGAAAATCACGCAGAAGCTTTCCGATTTGAGCATTTTGGGCAAACCCGAGCTCTCTCATTGTTTTCCAAAGCTTAAATACATCCGTACTCTGGAGGGAGTAAAAGCTGTACTTCCCTCGCCTTTCTGCCTTCACCAGCCGGGCAGACTTCAGCGTCTGCAGATGCTGAGACGCATTTGCAATGGTCATGCCGGTATTCTTGGCAATGTATTCAACCGAGCTCGGTCCCTGGGCGAGCAGATCAATAATTTCGAGCCGGTGCGGATTGGCCAGCGCTTTTGCAATTGCTGACAGTTCAGTGTAAATCCTGTTTTTAAAATCTCGGGCTTTCATACATTATCTGGTTTGTTTCAAATACGTACCAAAAATACTGTAAATTCTTCCAACATTCAATAATTCTATTGATTGTTAATTATATGTAATCCCCACCTGTTTGGACCCCTTAAAGCGTTTTAAACAAAGACGTTGAAATCATTTCAATTATTCTGAAACCTTTTGGTGTTTCATGTGTCCTATACTATGCAATCCAATAATAAATTTTCGCATTTGAATCAGAGAAGACGCCCAAACAGGGCAATCAATTTTTCAACAAAATTTTAGCGTTATGATATTTAAGAAACTGAAATGGTTATCTCTTTTCTCCGCCATCACTGTTGCAGCGGCTTTTACAGCCTGCGATACGACCGATACCAACATCGAAGGCATGGGACAAGGAGTTATACAGATGAAAGCTGCAGACGGTGAAAGCGGTGCGAACAGCCAGGCCGCTAAACTTCAGCAAAGCTCAACAACCGTTAATGACGGTACAAATGAGATCGAAATCACGGAAGTAAAATTCTTCATCGAGGAGTTTGAGCTGGACGGGACCAACGGAACGGCCGACTTTGAACTGGAAGAGCAGGATGATTTTATCGTAAACCTCCCGCTTGATGGCTCACCCCTAACAATTGCGCAGGCTCAAATTCCAACCGGATTTTACGATGAATTTGAAATGGAAATTGAGAAGCCCGATTCTGACATAAACGTTTCAGATACCGACTTCAGAGACGAAACCGGCAGCTATTCTACAGTTGTGAAAGGATTGTATAACGGTGAGGAGTTCACATTCCGCTCAACGGAAGATTTTGAAATTGACCTGGATCTAAACCCACCCATGGAGATTTCAGAAACATCACAATCCACGCTGGTTATAGAAATTTTCTTGCCGGTCTGGTTTATGGGAAGTGACGGGATGGTCATGAATCCCAATGAGCAAAGCAACGTAGAGAAGATCAACGAAAATATTGAAGACTCTTTTGAAGCGGTAGAAGAGGCTTTTGAAGACTAAATTTTGAAACGTATAAAGAAAGCCTGTCAGGATGCTCAAACCTGACGGGCTTTTATTTTGTTTGATAGAGCTTACAAATAAGAAAACATTTAGTGCCCCTTCTGCCGGCCGGCAAATAGATTGACTACCGCGTATAATAACCTCTATTCCCTATTCACCCCGGCCTTAAAAAAGAATACGTATATCATTAGCAAACAATGAGATACACACCTACCACCAACTCTTGAAAAATCCATTATAACTTTTATTTTAGTGACAATCTTTTAATAAAATCAAGATGACATATGGGGAAACTAACAACACAAACAAGAGTTATAACATCAAAATTAATTGTCTTACCGATCTGCATGCTGCTGGCTTTTGCAGGATCAGTTCTTGCATCCAATCCCGCAGAGGATTTCAAAAACCTGCTTGTGGAAGAGACTGAATACTTTACGCTTCAGGATTTTGAATTCGATGAAGAAAACATGTTTCTGAAGGCTGAATATTTGTACAAGCCGTTAGATAAACCGGCAACTCTCTATTTAGAGTATGGAGAGCATGAAAATATCAGTGATATTGCTTCCAGATTTTCTACGATCGGTGAAGTCGCACAGACCTGGGACACAGGTGATATATACAGTGACATGAGCCGTTCGGAGAGACGAGTGGCCCGAAGCCACTTTGATGAAGTGGTTAGCAATGCCGATATATTCAAGTGGCAAAAAAATCACGGTTCACTCTACGAGGAGATCTCATATCTGGAAGCTTTCCCGTTGGAAACAGCTAACGCTTCGCTTCAACGCCACTCTCAGGGAAACTCAACAGAAATCAGAACGTCATACGATCTAAAAACAAGTGATAGAAGTATCTCGCTGAATGTACAACATGGCGAATCCGGGCGGCAGGCCGGTAACCGGTTGCACTGTGGAGATCCGGATATTGTTGAGATCGCCAGCTCCGAGTTTTATGAATCACAGGGTTCAAGAAGCTACAGCTTAAGACATCTAGATGATGACGTTCTTATAACTGTAGCTAAAAGTTATAACGGCGGTGGCAACCAAGAGGAGATGAACCAATCCGTAAGAGATTTTGCTACTGAACTCGATATCGATCGTTTTAACAATCAGACCTACCCCGGTCTTGATGGACCCGGTGATGGCATACCGTTTGTACAGCTCGAAAGCAGTGATTTTGAAGCCCTGTTTCCGGAACAAATGGGAGACAATTTAACACTGCAAGGAGTGGAATCGTACGATAACGCCATGCATGTTCGCGCCGATTACCTGTATGAGCCGGAAGATCACATCGTGGGTGTTCACCTGGCATATGGCGACTATGCAAACACTTTACAAACCGGGTTACGGATTGGAAATGTCGGCAGTTTCCGCTCTCAATATGAAGTGGGCTGCCTGGAAGATCAAATCAGTGAACAAGATTACAATAATCTCCGCGAGGCTCTTGAGCTGCCCGCAGAATCTGAGATTACCAAGTGGGAGATGGAAAACATAGATTACTCCGAAGTCAATCCGTTTGTGGCATACTTTCCTTTAGAGTTTGAGGGCTACAGAATTGAGTCTATTCGGCCTGATGCTGACGACCTGGAGGTTGTTGGAGAGTATTACAATGCAGAGGAAGATCAGACCATGAATATCTCCGCGCGATACGGGGATACTGCAGTAAGGCAGTACCACCGTTACCAGCTGCTCTCTTTTGGAGGCGAGATTGAAAAACATGCTTTTGATGTTGGCGGTAAAACGTTTTTTGGTA
>SKWF01000219.1 GCA_007129085.1 Balneolaceae bacterium
GGCCACCAGCTGCACAGGCTGCGATCAAAGCATATTTTCCGCCCTCATCAATCAACCGGTTGGCTGCCGTTGTAACCAGTCGCATTCCCGTTGCGGCAAACGGGTGACCGATAGAGAGCGATCCTCCCCGGTTATTCAATTTCTCATACGGAATGGTTCCCACGGGTTGATCTCGCTCCAGTCGTTCATTGGCAAAATTATTACTGGCCAACGCCTTAATTACAGTCAGCATTTGGCCGGCAAAAGCCTCGTGAAACTCAAAAACATCGATGTCGTCTATTGATAACCCCATATCATCCAACACCTTAGGAACAGCAAATGCGGGTCCAATCAAAAGTTCATCGCCCGGTCGCTTTGCAACATAGCTGTACGATCGTAAGAAAGCCTTAGGCTTGTATCCCTGTTCGAGCGCGAAATCTTTCTCCATAATCAATCCGGCTGATGCGCCATCCGTCAAGTACGAGGCATTTCCGGCAGTTACGGTGCCGTGCGGTTTGATGAACGCAGGGTTTAATTTGGCCAGCTTTTCTGCACTGCTGTCGCCGCGTACACCATTATCATCGGTTATGATTTTTTTGCCTTTTTGCACTGGCACAGGGAAAATCTCATCCATACGTTTTTGTTCAGCTTCAGTGGCTTTCATGTGGGAGCGAAGTGCATAAGCATCCTGCTCTTCTCGGGAGATTTTATATTTGGCAGCCATTTTATCGCAACTTTCTCCCATGGTTTCTCCTGTTGAAAATTCAGCAATGGAGGGGATTTCAGGCAGTAGATCTGATGGGGATAATCCCTTAAAAAATTTCAGGAAATCGAGGGGTGATTTATACCGTTGTGTTTCGAGAAGTTTTTGGCGGAATTTTTTTCGAAATCGGATCGGGATATCGCTCATCACTTCGGTACCGCCGGCTATAATGGCACGGGCATTCCCGGTTTGAATGGTATCCATTCCCGAAGTAACTGCCATGTTGGAAGAAATGCAGGCCATGGAAATTGTATGGGCGGGAATATGATCAGGCAAGCCTGCAGCAAGCGACGATTCTCTGGCAACATTGCTTGTGTTGATATCCTGAATCACATTTCCAAAATAGACATGATCTACATGCTCACCGTGGAGTTTGGTTTTAGAAATCAATCCAGAAATAGCCATTCGCCCAAGATCGTATGCCGACAATTTTTTAAAATCAGTGCCTGCACGTAAAAAAGGTGTTCGTCCGCCATCGATGAAAACGACCTGTCTTGTACTGTGTTGATTTTTCATAAATATTCCGCCATTAATTTGTGTCGCCAGGTTAAACTAAGATAGGTTAACACTGTTAACCTACACCATTATAAATAAAAAAAATTTTAAAAAGTAAAAACAGTTTTGTCAGGAAGAATAACCTTCTTATATTTGCCTTCCTTCAAGCAAAGAGGGCGCTTAGCTCAGTTGGTTTAGAGCATCTCGTTTACACCGAGGGGGTCGGGGGTTCGAATCCCTCAGCGCCCACACTATTCAAGGACAAGTTGATACAGCTTGTCCTTTTTTTATATACGCTATACTTAATTTAAGGCCTCTCTTTAAATTAAATTTAAGTCCTAAACCGAATTTGATGGTAGTACTGTAAATATTCGAGAAATATATAGTGTGTATAAATCATGCATGTTAATATAGAGGGGTGAGGTATAAATCAGTGAGTATTTATTTAAATAAATATACTATTTAAGCAACAAAAATAGGCTGTTTACGTATAAGGCAATAACAGAGTAAGGATTTTTAAAAATTGTGAATTGAAATAGATTCTTAACTTTATTTAAGATCCTTTATTTGTTTCAGAGAAGTTGGCTTTTAATCAATATGTGCTCTAAGTATAATTTGTGCTATCCAAGCCCCTTCTTTTATTTTAAAATTTAACAATTATTTACTGCAGTGGATAGGATTTAATCATTTAGCTATGGAATAATATATTTGTTATTATTATTCTATTTGCTAAATAAAACAATCTATGATTTTTTAAATAGTTGCTAATTTTTAAATTATTATAATTAACAACGTCCAGTTATAAACTCAATTAACAATACGATGGAAATTAAATTCGTAAAGCGCTCACAAATAAATTCGAGTAAGAGAAGAGCATCAAAGTTTAAACCGCTAATGGATGCACTTGATAAATTAGAACCCGGTGGACAGGCCGTGGAAGTTTCATACTCAGATGAGAAGAGTGTAAACTCTATGCGAACTGCTGTTTATCAGTACAATCAAGAAAACAACGTGAAAATTAAAAGCGGTAAGGATACAGGAAATAAAAACATCTATTTTTACCGAGAGAAATAGATTGACAAAAAGTGATGCTCTTAGCGAGTAGTCTGTAGAAATTGACTACTCGCTACTTGCTTTTTTTTCAAAAATCAACCCTTGAGAAATTGAGAGCTTGATAGGTTGATTTATTTTTTTTGTCCGAACTGAGTGGGTTGATAGAGCAACCGACCACTCATCCGGACTTTTAATGGGTAGTTTCAGATCTAATGCATTAATTTGTTTGGGTTGGCCTTCCATGTTGGAGATAAAGATTAATTCCTTTCCGGTTTCTTCGTCTTTTCTGTAGCCGTAAAAGATAACAGTTCCATCAACAGGTTCGAGGTAGGTCAAAAAATCATCACTATTAAAGTTATCGTTGAGCCATGGGTTTCTGAGCCTGAATTTACGCGTTTGTAAATTGAACTCTGATCTTTTGCCATCTATATACTCTGCATGGTTATCTGCATTACAATATTCATGGAGGTCCTCCATCCATGCAGTTGTATACTCATTTAATTTTTCAATACTCCAGTTCGTAACGGCTAATGGTGGATTTATTTGATTTAATAATGTTGAGATATTTGTTGGTTCATAATCTGTTGCTTTAACCAGATTTAGTAGAATTTTGGCAAATCGGCGAAGATCAGGAAGTGTTCTAAATCCAAGATCCTTCAGGCGAGTAAAGAAGTGGGAATTTCTGTAATCGATTTCTGTAATCTGCCACTCTGTAAAGTGAGCTTCTTCAGCTGCTACTTTTAATCCATATTTTGTATCCGTATTTCTGAAAAAACTCCAGGGCGTACTTCCCAAAGCCTGTACAAAGTCCATTGGAACACCGGGTAAAAAACTATTCATTAACAGTGAAGTAGATGGATTATTATAAGCCTTATCCATTACCATTCTCAGGGAGTTGCCAAGCATGTGATTAACGTTGATGGTATCGGGATCAGCCTGTGTTCCTCTCCTCATTGTATCGTGGTTTGCGTAACCACTGATCCACTTTTCCCCAAAATTGAGTAGCTCTTTGATTCTCCACCATTTGGATACCCAGTAGGTATAATTGTAAGGAGTGTTATAGGCAAAAATCATAGGTGCCCATTGATAGGGGTGTTTTTGCTGTTCAGTAATTTCACGGTAGGTAGATGCTAACTCCCAATCATCTCGTGGCCAGGGTCTTCCATCTTCAAAAATCATCCATGGTTTGTAAGATACTCCTGCGACCTCTTGTGTAACTTCACTCATTTGATTCAAAAACTCATCATCATGAACCATTTTCTCTTTCTCGGCATCGTAATATTTAAAGTCTTGTGCCCCATCAACCCGTACTCCGTCAAATCCCCAGTTAATTTTTCTGTGTTGCATTTCAAGGATCATTGCCCGTACAAGTGGATTTTTAAAATCAATGTTTTGCCCGTACATATTCGGCCCCGCAAAAAACTGCTCGGGAAGCACATCAAGCCCCTGATTGTCTGCATGTCCATAGACTACATCAAGAATAACTTTAATAGGCTTATCTGGGAAATTGTGCAATGTTTCTATAAGTTCTAAAAGCTCATGAGGCCGACCGGTAGAAAGTATAGAGGGGTTGAGTGCTGCAGAACCAAAAATTACAATGTCGTACCCCCAATTTATTACTGATGGCTTCTTTAGCCGTATGGTAACTTCAGCTCTGTTCTCAGTGGGGGTTTGAATAGGAGTCCAAAAGGCATGATTTTCAGGGTGTTCTATGACCGGGTCAATCGGCATGAGCTGTACAGCATCAAATCCTAAAAGATTTTTCTGATCTGCTGATAGTGTGTTGCCGTTACGGATAGTTGTTGCCAACTGTTGATATTTATTTTTTAGAGATTGGATGGATCCATGGCGAGTGGCGGTGCCTGTATGGACTTCAAGCATATTGGTGGATGGGCCAATACGGATGCTATCTGATTTGTTAAGAGTTTTTTCGAGGTTCGTATAGTACTCCAGGTCCTTTCTTTCAGAAAGTACTTTTTTAGCATTGTAAAGCTCACCGGGCGCATTTATCCCATAAGGCATAGACCAAGCCATGGGGTCACGAATTATTTTTTCTGATCCATCTTGATTAAAAAGGCGGAATTGATAAAAAGCACCAAATTTGTCTCTGTTGCCGGCGGGCAAATTATCCATAACAATAATTGCAAAAGGACCAGAAATGGACATAGCAAATTTATGATAGATAGCGTCAGCATGCTGCTCGGGTTTGCTGTATATCAGATCACCTTTAATTTCAAATATCTCAATTTCTACATGTTTAGCCTTTTCGATAGCAGAATGCCATATTACAAACTTAGCTGATGAATCAGAATCAATGTGTGCCCCAAGTTTTTTTGCGAAAAAAGAGGCGTTGGAATGGGTTATTCCACTCTTTAGTTCTCGGTTGAAATGAGCCTTTAATTCATTGGTTTTTTTTTCGTTAACTGATGGGGCCATTCTTTCTTCAAATAATTAAAGTTATGGATAACGATTATTTTGGTTTTAAAACCATAATTCGTTCATGGATCTTTACAAGAAACAACCTGCTTAATATTCTTCCGCATGTTTACCAGAAACCGATGACCATTGCGGCGGTAGCAAGGAGAATTAATATTGAATGAAAACGGTAATCTTTATACCAGGGCATTGGCTCGGATGGAAGAGCATCTTTAGGTTTCCATATAATAGTGTCCATGCTTCCCTGTTCAGGAGCTTCGCCAAATATGCTGATGAGGTAAAATACCAAAAATGAAAATGCAGTTAGTAGACCGGCATTAATTGTGAAGTGGAGCTCAAATATTCCAAAAATTGAAAGCAAAAATATCAGGAATGAAACTGAGTGTCCAATTACAAGCGTCCAGAATGCTGCATGTCGGCTGCCGCGCTCCCAAAGAATACCCATAAAAAAGATAGCTACAACAGGAGGTACGATATACGAAAAGGCTTGTTGAATATACCGGAAAATCCCCTCAAAATGAACAATATTGGGAGCCCAAAGAACAGCTATAACCATTAGAACGATCGTTGTCCAGCGGCCAATTTTTCCAATCTCTTTATTGGTTAAATTCGGATTTTTTGGCTCGATGAAATCCATCGTAATTAGTGTAGAAGACGAATTTAATGTGGAGTCAATACTGGATAATATGGCTGAAATTAATCCGGCGAGAACTAGACCTGTTATACCTACCGGCAGCATATTTGCCACCATGGTGGGATAAACCATATCCGGATCATCAAGTCCGGGAAACACGCTTATAGCCATCACTCCGGGGATAATCATTATAAAAAGTGCCCCAACTTTAAGTGCACCTCCCAACATTGCACCCCATCGTGCGTTTTTTATATCCTTTGAACCGAGTACACGCTGTACGATATATTGATTAGTGGCCCAGTAGTAAAACCCAAGTACGGGTACACCTATTAGAGTTCCCAGCCATGGCAGTGCCTCATCATCAAGCGGGCGTATCATGGATAAATGATCACCGGACACGGTTTCTTTTACAGCTGCCCATGAATAATCAAAATTACCGAACATCAAGATTGTTAGGATTGTGGATCCGGTTAGCAGTATTACGGCCTGTAAAACATCGGTGTAGACGACGGCTTTTAGTCCACCGGCAGCTGTGTACAATCCTGCAAACAGGCCAAGCCCTATGATGGTGTACCAGATATCTACTTCTGGAAAAAATACCTGAACAACCAATGCACCTGCATACAAACCACCGGCAGTATCAATTACAATGCTCAGAAAAATAGTAATTACAGAAAAATATTTTCTTGATCGTACATCAAACCGGTTTTCTAAAAATTCTGGTATGGTAGTAATACTCGACTTGATGTAGTAGGGAATGAAAAATACTGCCATTAGGATAAGCACAATGGCAGCCATCCACTCATAGTTGGCAACTGAAATTCCTGTACGATATGCATCACCGGAAAGGCCAATTAGTGTGGTGCTGGAGATATTGGAAGCGAAAAGTGAAAAGCCAATTACCCCCCATCCTAGGGTGCGCCCGGCAAGGAAAAGATCTTCGCCGGTATTGGTTCGTTTCGAAACATAGATACCAATTGCAATAATGATCAGGAAGTACCCTATTATGATAATTATATCAAGAGTACTTAGGGAAATTTCTGCCATGATGCAGTATTTAAATTATAAACATATACCCCAAAATTGGTTTAACAATCAACAATAAAATAAATCAAAACTAAAAAAGATAATTTTAATTGTCTGTTTATGATTTATTAATAAGTCAACATGTACTCAAGTTACTCCGGCCCAATCCTTATAGCGATTACGAACTTCGTCAATTTTTTCAGGTAGGTTGTCGAGATTCCAGTCGGAAGTATCGATAGGGGGATGGATGTGAGCCGTACATTTTCCTTTCCGGGTAAATAGTGAACCGCCATTGCTGAGCTCGCGATTCCCCTCAAAGTAGATGGGCACGATTGGATAGTTAAGTGCAAGTGCGGATCGGAAAGGTCCTTTTTTAAACTCTCCGATAATTCCCTCATGTTTGCGGGATCCCTCCGGTGCAGCAAAGATGGAGAGCTTATCTCGCTGTATGCGCTCGTATGATTTTTTCAGCGTTTCAATAGCTTCTTTAGACTTTTGACGCTTGATAAATACCTGACCGGTTAACCGGCCGACTATAAAAAAGAGTGGATTGTACTGTAGCTCCCATTTTGCAATAAACCGGATGCGGGGCAAACCAAGAGCTAGAATTGTAAATAGATCGAGAGTGGAGCTGTGGTTTGATATATAAACGGCTTGTTTAGGAAGTGGATCAACCTGTTTGTTGATATGGAAATCGATTCCGAGTATCCAAAGGATGGGGCGAGAAATGAGCGGAGCAAAATTTTCGACGATAAAGTTGGTCAACCTGCCGAACGATATAATCAGCAAAAAAAGAATGATCGGCGTGATGAGCAGCAGCAGTAAAAAGAATACGATCATCGATAATATTGTGCGGAAATATTGCTCGGCAGTTGGTTTCATAATAGAAACGGTTTATCGAAATGCATCTTCGAAATGTGTGATATCGGGCGCAGAATTTCCCTCCTGGACGATTGCAATGACATCAAACCGAACCAGGGCGGTTTCCATTTTACGTTCGTAGGTCCATGCCTCAGCGGCTTTTTTAATATGCTTCTCCTTATCGGGTGTTATATAATCTTCGGGTTTTCCGAAGTAGGTGTTCGATCTGAATTTTACCTCTACAAAAATAATCTGTGTACGATCGAAAGCAACAATATCAATTTCAGATTTTTCGAACCTGTAGTTACGGTCGAGTATCATCCAGTCTTTCGATTCAAGATATGCAGCAGCTATATCTTCACCATTGTTTCCGATATCGTGTGCCGTTTTATCCATTCGTTTCGGGGGGGCTTTTCGGTGATTTATCTCCTTTTAATGATTGGTGGGCTTCAGCCAGTTTTACAAGATGCTTTAAAAACTTCAGATTTTTTTTGTTGATATAGGGCAACATTGCCGTGGTAAAACGCTCGAACATTTCCAGAAATTCAACAAAATTCTCTATCCGCTCTTTAAACTCTTGCTCTTCTTTGCTGATGTTATCTTTCTCTTCAAACAGCTCCAGGCACTCTACCAAGTTTTGTTGAATAGGGGCGATTTCGCGCTGTTGACGCTCATTTATGAGCACAGCAACAATATTCCAGACATCTTTTTCAGCCGTATAGTAATCTTTCCGTTTTCCCTTAAAGTGCACTTTATTCACCAGCTTCCACTGCATTAAATTACGCAGGTTCATATTGGCATTGCCCCGGCTGATCTCCAGATGATCCATGATGGTGTCCGTATCCAGCGGTTCACTCTCTGCATAGAGGAGTGCGTGAATTTGAGCCATTGTTTTGTTGATCCCCCAGGCTGAAGCCATTTCACCCCAGAGGAGCACAAACTGCTCGGATGCCTGTTGGTATGTTTCGGATCGATCTGTGTCCATATTTGGCACTACGCGTCTGAACTGTCGGTGTTGTCGGAGCCTTTTTTAGATGAGGTGTCGCCGGAAGATCCATTGGATGACTCTTTCTTTTTGTAGTCGGTTGTGTAGAACCCGTCACCTTTAAAAACCAATCCCGTTCCTCCCGAAATCAACCGCTTTACGGGCTGACCGGTAGTTGGGCAGGTTTTCAACGGGTCTTCACTCATTGTTTGAATAACTTCAAATGTGGATCCATCTTCTCGCTTATATTCGTATGTAGGCATAACAGGTAAATATATTGTTTATGTTTTTTTGTGGCATTAAAGCAGAAAATATGCCAAAGTCGCAAAACTGATCATCTTGGCAGGTTATGACAGCGAGATCAAGCCATTTTTAAATCGGTTCATAGCCTCTTTTAAATCTTCCATGGATGCTGCGTAGCTAATGCGCAATCCGTTGGGCTCACCAAATGCATCGCCGGGAACAGTGGCCACTCCGTGCTCTTCGAGCAGGTAAATGCAGAGATCCGTTGAGTTATCAACAACGGTTCCGTCGTCGGTCTTTTTACCTAAAAACCGGTGGATATCGGGAAATACATAAAATGCACCGGAGGGGGTAAAGCACTCAACACCATCAATGGCTCGGAGAGATTCAACCACAAAGTCGCGCCGTTCTTTAAAGGCCTTTTTCATTTTATGAATCGGGGCCATGCTGCCGGTATACGCTGCCAATCCCGCTTTTTGTGATATAGATGAAGGAGCAGACGTCTCCTGGCTCTGAATTTTAGCAAGAGCGTCAATAATCGGTTTGGGCCCGGCTGCATATCCTAATCGCCAACCGGTCATCGCAAAGCCTTTGGAAAACCCGTTGATGATAACGGTGCGGTCTTTCAATTTTGGTGAAGCATTAAGCAGGCTCACATGCGGCTGGTCAAATACGATATATTCGTAAATTTCATCTGAAAAAATGATGATGTCGGAATGTTTTTCGAGAACATCGCCCAGTGCTTTCAACTCTTTTCGGGTGTAGCAGGCCCCGGTCGGGTTCGATGGAGAACAGAGAATTATCGCTTTGGTTTTATCGGTAATCGCCTTTTCGAGCTGTTCCGGAATCAGCTTATAGTTATTGGCAAACGTGGTGTTTACGACAACCGGTGTGCCGCCCGCCATTTTTACCATCTGGGGGTATGATACCCAGTACGGCGACGGAATCAGTACTTCATCACCGGGATCGATGGTTGCCAAAATCGAAAACCCGATGGACTGTTTTGCTCCGTTGGAGAGTACAATTTGATCGGGGGAGTAATCAAGCTCGTTATCTCGTTTCAATTTATCTGCAATGGCTTCCCGCAATTCGGGCATGCCGGTATTCATGGTGTAGCCATGAAATCCCTCGGTAATTGCCTCAATGGCAGCGTTGCAAATATGCGCGGGAGTTTTAAAATCGGGCTCTCCGGCACTCAGTGAAACGATTGACTTGCCTTCGCGGGCAAGCTGTTTTGCTTTTGCAGAAATTTTTAAAGTTTCTGACGGTGATAATGTTGAAGCTCGTTTTGAAATCATCAGTCAATCAATTTATCTGAAATAGAAATTGTTGGAAGCACACTTAGATATGATACTAATTTTGTGCCTCTAAAATAAGGATTTGAAATGATTTAGCCTTATTTCCCGGCGTACTTTTTACGCAGCGCAGCCACAACATTTTTAGGAACAAAGCTTTCCAGTTCGCCTTTCCATGCAGCAATTTCGCGAACAATGGTAGCCGAGGTAAATGTATATTTTTCGTCCGGCATCAAAAATACAGTATCGATATTGGGGGCCAGGCGGCGATTGGTTAGAGCCATCTGAAATTCATATTCAAAATCAGATACTCGGCGAGCTCCACGAATGAGTGCGGTGGCATTTCTTTTCTTCGCAAAATCGACCAGCAGTCCCTCAAATTTTTCAACGCTCACATTATCTGCCCACGGGTACGGTTTGATGGACTCCTTAATCAGATGTATGCGTTCATCACCCGAAAAAAGAGCCTCTTTTCTGTGGTTTACGGCAACTGTGACGATAATTGAATCGAACAGTTTTGTTGCCCGCTCAATGATATCGAGGTGGCCAAGAGTGATGGGATCGAATGAACCGGCGTAGAGCGCAACAGTTTTCATGGTTAAGGCATGGGTGAATGTTAATCGTCTAAATCGGAATGCTTAAATATAGTAACAATTGTTCTTCCATATGCCCTGGAGTGAGTGCACTTTTCGTGGGCGGAAAAATCGTGGCCTTTATCATGCTCGAGTACAAACCAGCCATCGGGGTGTAAAACTTCGCTGTCTAAAATGGTGTTGACCATATTTTCCATATTAAAATAATCGTATGGAGGATCAGCAAAAATGAAATCAAATTGCCGATCGGGGTTTTCCAGGTAGTGCTCAACGCTCGTCGTGACGCCGTAAACCTGGTTTTCAACATCTAAATCAGCAGCAGTTTTTTCTATCTGTTTTATATGTTCCGGTTCCTGATCAACAAAAACCACCTGTTTAGATCCCCTGGAGAGTGCTTCGAAGCCAAGGTTTCCGCTGCCGGCAAAAAGGTCGAGCACGGTGGTGGAATCGAAATATCGGCGGGCAGCAATAATTCCAAAAAGGGCCTCTTTTGCCCGGTCGGATGTGGGGCGAAGTTTCCCGGTATTTGGAATGGGAATGTTTCGTCCTTTAAGTTTACCCGTTATGATCCGCATCTGTTAACTCCTTATCTGCATCTGAATTCAAACTCATTAATATGGCAGGAAATGCACTTTCTAGCCGAAACCCATAGGTGCTTTCATTCGCCTCAACACTCATCTTCTCGAGATTGTTCATTACCGTAACTTCACCGGCATCATCGAGATATGGCGTTAATACTTCGGAAATTTCTCCGGCGTATTGGCCGTATATATAAATTTGCTCGTGGATTCCACGCATCCATGAAAGATTGTTACTGTAGAGTGCCCATAGGTAGGGGAGGTCGGTGCGATCATCATATTTAATGACCGTGCTGCCCCGCAATTTTCCAAGAATGTGTGAGGAGACAGATATGTAGTTGTTATGGCAATTGATGGTCAAAAAAGAGCCGTTAATTTCGGTATGATTTTGCCATCCGCTGCCAACTTCAAACTCTGCTACATATTCCGAATTGGGGTATGCTCCCAATAAATTCCGAAAACCCTGCATAGTTCTGGTATTTCGTACCAACAACAATTTATAGTCATCATTGTGCAGAGAGTACCAGGTAGATTCAAGCTCTGAATGTTCAGTGCCATGCATTAAAACATCAATATGGGCCTGACGTTCTTTGGGATCTTCGTAGACTGATCGGGGGAGTATAGACCAGCACTCTTTGGTGGCGGGAGATAAAACCCGAACCGTAGAGCAGTTAAAGCTAAGCTTTAGCTTTTCAAGGGAGGCTTTAATTCCGGAAAAAGAATCGCCATCGCCGTTTACGATGGCGTTCCGTACATCAAAATTGAAGTCTATGCACCCAATATACTGCAGGGTGCCGGAATTATGGGGCTTGTTTACCGAGTAAAAAAGTTGATTATCGGCATAGCAGATTCCAAGACAAGCCCCTTCATCTACCATATTTAATTCCAGCTAGGCGCGTTCAAAAGCGTGGTTCGTTCCAAGTCTCCAATACGGTCGTCGGTTCCGGGATTCTCTAGTAGATAAATATTCGGACGGATCGTATCGTTTAGAGTATACTCGAACCGGTTGTGTGGTGGTCTTGGAGAATACACCAGAGAATCAGGAGAATATTCTGATGGAGCTCTGAAAGCGAAAAGTGAATCACCTTCTTCTACCATTCTTTCATTGGTTTTCAAGAAAGCAACTAAGCTATCAAGTCCACCATCGCTGGGAGGAAAGCTACCTTCGATATTTCGATATTGAACGAGGGCGTCTCGAACAAGCCCCATTCGGTGCCTTTCTCTGTCAACCATCTCACGTTCATCTAAAACTTCCTGGTAGGGATCAACAATAGAGCGGTAGAGGTACCAGCTCAATCCGAGAATGAGAACGGCAAGCAAAATCGTAAGTATGTTATTACGCTTATCTATATCCATGAGATAGTGAATGAGTGTTTAACAATATCAGTTAAAATGAGAAGGAAAATAAATGCAGGTACGTTGACATGCAACTTTCTAAAAAATATGAGACAAAACTTAACATTTACAGAGCAATTATCCGCTATTTTTTATCAAAAAATATAAGTTGTTCCTTAATTGGGGTTTGCAATCCCCTGTGTTTAAACTTTTGAAAGTTGTCCAGAGGTATGGTATTGGCCTCTAGAATGGCAGTTTGGAAAGGTTTGTTAAAGTGTGACTTAATTTCCTGAAGTGGAACACTAAACGGTGGACCTGGCATTTCTTGCTGTGGATATTCAAAGTGGTGAAGGAGTATTCGGGCGTTATCGGTGCAAAAATTGAGAATTTTTTTCATGTATGGAGCCCGTTTGTCTCGCGGCAGCGCAACCAGGGCGGCTTTATCGTAAATTAAATCAATGGTAGGGAGTTTGGAAACAGGCAGTTTCATGAAATCACCTTGCCAAATTTGTATATCCCCGGTTTGATAAATTTTAAAATCGGCATAACTCTTCGTGGAATAGTTGCGCTCATTCTCCTCCATAAATTCCAAAACTGCATCTTCAGAAATCTCTGAGCCAATTACGGTGGCACCCTGCTGTTCAAGCCAGATCATATCAACCGTTTTGCCGCACAGCGGAACCAGTACAGTTGGGTTTGATGGCAGGTCGAGTCGGGGCCAGTGCTTTCTCAGCCCGGGATACCCACCCGGCATGTGAAAACCAATTTTATGTTTCTTCCAGCGACTTTGCCAATAACTCAATTCCATGATTGAAATATAGGTGTCAGAATCCGGAAGTCAGAATTCGGAATGAGAGAACAGTGCGCATGCACCTGTTTCTATCTTTATCACATTAAAAAAACATGCTTTTTAGGTTGATGAATCACAAATGAACACCTTACCTTCTGACTTCTGACTTCTGACTTCTGACTTCTGACTTCTGACTTCTGACTTCTGACTTCTGTTTTACATTGAATAAGAAAATACTCTACCTGGCTATACCCAACATTATCAGCAACCTTTCGGTGCCGATGCTGGGTGTGGTGGATACTGCTCTGGTTGGCCACCTTGATGAGGTGTACTATCTCGGAGCGCTTGCCGTAGGCGGCATGATTTTTAACTTCATATTCTGGGGCTTCGGTTTTCTGCGCATGGGCACCACCGGGCTTACTGCACAAGAGTATGGCGCGCGGGATCGCTCCAAAATGATGATGAC
>SKWF01000265.1 GCA_007129085.1 Balneolaceae bacterium
CATGGATGCCGGTAGCGTTAGTCGTAGCACTCGTCCATCATTCCGAAATTATCAATACACCTTTCCGAATGATGATGTAGAGTTTTTAGTAAGCGGTAACTATATGCTCCGGGTTGAAGATGTAGATACTGGTAATTCCCTCTTCTCCATGCCCTTTTTTGTTACGGAAAATGAGGGCAATATCCGTTCAGAAATTGAGGTTCAAACTACTCCTCGTCGGGAGCACAGAACCTCACACTACCCTCGCAGCACCTACGAGCTCCCCGATTTTATAGATACTCCACAATTCGATCTTGAATTTTACTATGCACAGAATCAGTTTTGGGGACGCATGGTTGAAGCCCGTGAGCTGGATACATCATCCCCCGGAGAGGTTCTTTTTGAAATGCGCCGGGAAAATCCTTTTATAGGCGATTATGAATTTCAATTTTTGTCGCTGAACAATCTGTCTCAGGGGGCATCGCAGATTTTCGAATACGATCCCACAACCATACCGCCAAAAGTGGTTCTGTTTGATGATGTTCAGGGATTTTCGGCATCACGGTCGCGAATTGCCGGAAATAGGTCGGGGAATCCCAGCTTGAATCTTTCCGCCCAATATGCTGATGTCCACTTTCGTTTTAGCCCCGACCAAAACTACTCACCCGATACAGAAATATATCTTGTCGGCGATTTTAATAACTGGGCTATCCGTTCGGATTACGCCCTGGAGTATGATGAAGATATAGATCGCTGGACTACGAACGGTATTATCAAAGAGGGAACATATTCGTACAAATATGTCCTTCTCGAAAACAATACCGTGCGCGATTTAGCACTCGACGACGCATTTACCCGAACCGAACAAGAGTATCATGCGTTTGTATATTTCAGAGATCCCAACCGATTTTACTATCGGCTTTTACAGGTAAATCAATTTTTTGGAAGATCATAAAAAGATGGCAAGAGCATTAAAATTTTTAGCAGTATTTGTACTGGCCACAATTGTCACTTTTGGTGGAATTCTTGGCTGGAACTGGAAATCTTTTAGCATTTTCCTGGATAATCGTCAGGCGTTTATGGAGGGAAATGAGTGGGTAACTAAAACACACTCACTGCGTGGAATGTCGGAATATATAGCTCAAAATCCGCAGAATGTCTCTCTGGCGAGCGTCGTTATTTCCAAACCGGATTCGAGTATCTATTTTATGGAAGATACTCCCCGGGCAATGGGAACCACCATTAACTTTTTTACGCTTGTTGCCTACGCCGATCTCATTTCTGCCGGTGAAAAAGATCCTGATCAAATGATTCGGTGGAGCGAAATCACCCCATATCAACTACCGGATGTAGATGAATCTCTCCATTCTCAAAGCTACCGTGTTGCCGAAGAGTATGGCTGGATTGATGATGAACATATCTCCCTGGACAACGCCCTCCATCTGCTGGCAGAATATAATGACCTTGCACTGGCTGACTATCTCTGGTGGCAAATTGATAATGAGTATTGGTCAGGTTTGCAAGAGCGTATCGGAGTTGAAAATACCGATATGCCGCTCCCCTACTCCGGGCTCTACATCGCAATTTCTCCCGGTTTACAGAATTCCACAACAGATGAGATTCTCCAGCAGTGGGACGGCGCCGGAGCTGACATGTTTCGTGAGCACGTACGGAATCAATCAAACCGATACGCAGTCGAGGGGAATGACCGTGACAATATTCGAGACTACATGACTTCGAACCGACTCGGAAATACGTTTATGGAAGAAAGGGATGCTCTTGATCTGTTCCCAAAAACGACGGCACAAGAAATGGTGCAAATTTTAGAACAGCTCTATAATGATGAACTCATCAACGATGAAGTAAGCCAACAAGTACGCAGTTGGATGAACTGGCCAATGGAAAGACAGCAGGGCATTACGAACGATTTCAGAGATTACGGCGCTATTTACGACAACAGAATGGGACTCTTAAACGGCATCGATTTTGGCACCTCTGCTTACACCGGAGATAGAACCGTACAGGTTGTTCTGTTTGATCAACTGCCAATCGGGCTCTGGTTCCATATGTCGAGCGGCCATATGCATCAAGATTTTCTGCAGCGACTTCTGTTCGATCCCGCTATGATTGATCAAATGAATCTTGCAATCAGGCGTTACCATACTTCCGACGATGAATCGCAGGAATAGTGGCTCATTCATATTCAAACAGAATTATTATTTTGCGGATAAACCCGTGTGCAATTACGTAACAATTAGAAATATTGAGATTTTACTACGATGAATAAATACCATTTTTTATATCTAATTTGGCTTTTACCGGCCTATTTTCTCTTTCAGGGCGGATACCAGGTACTCACTCACCAGGGATTAACCACAACCTACGATTCCGGTGAAAGCTACGTGGCTGACGTAATCGATTTTGATGTAAAACAGATTGCTGCTCAAACTAACGGGTATGTTGTACTTCAGTTTGATACATCCGAGGGAGAAACCGTTGAGCAACAGCTTGCTCTACCGGTACAAATGGCGCAAGTTATTATGGATTCCGAACTGATTCCAATTCGGTACAGCCCTAACTCATTCAATCCCATAGTGATGATTCCCGTCTACGACCTGCAAAAAAGTGTTATAAAGGTGAATATGGCGGTATCTGGAATTGGTTTAATTGTAACAATCCTTATTTCGTTATGGGCATCCCGCTTTGCCAAAACAAGGATACGTGATGGTGAAGAAGAACTGGAAATTGAACGGCTTGACAGCGACAACTCCTAATAATGAAAAAACATACCCTCTACCTGATACCTACTCCCATTACAAAACGAAAAGAGAATCTCGTTCTGCCGGAGCACACCATCAACGTCACGCAATCTATTGATCAGTTTTTGGTTGAAAAACCACAGACTACTAACAGTTTTCTGCAGTGGATTAAACATCCAACTCCTGATTTTAAACGAACTATTCGCGTACTTAATAAGAAAACACCCGACCAAGAGATCATGAGTTTTCTAAAACTCTTGGAAATCGGTGATCTCGGGTTGATGTCGGAGGCCGGTGCACCCGGTGTGGCTGATCCCGGGGCAAAATTTGTAAAGCTGGCTCACGAAAATGGCTACCCGGTAGTCTCTTTGGTTGGCCCCTCCTCTATCCTTCTTGCATTGATGGGATCCGGTATGAATGGCCAATCGTTTGCTTTTCATGGGTATCTGCCGATTGATAAAAAAGCCCGTGCACAAGAGCTATCACAAATTGAGCAGGAATCAGCTGAAAAAGACAGAACGCAAATTTTTATGGAGACCCCGCATCGAAATGAGAATTTGTACGATCTGATCCTGAAAACCTGCAGGCCGTCTACTCAACTCTGTGTAGCGTGCAATTTGACGCATGAAGATGAGTTCCTGAAAAGTCAGCCCATATTCCGCTGGATGGCCGAAGAAAAACCTGACCTACAGAAAAAACCGGCTCTGTTCTTGATTTACGGAAAATGAGATAGCACGCAGAGATAGTTGAAGCTCCAATCACAACACGTTGCACCCAAACCCCACTCCGCAACTCTGCGGCTCCACATGTAACCTATCACGCAGAGACGCAAAGGCGCAGAGATAATTGAAGCCACAATCACTACTCATAGCTCCCAAATCCCACTCCGCGGCTCTGCGGCTCCACATGTAACCTATCACGCAGAGGCGCTGAGACGCAGAGATAGTTGAAGCTCCAATCTCAGAACATTGCACCCAAATCCCACTCCGCGACTCTGCGGCTCCGCGTGCATCC
>SKWF01000186.1 GCA_007129085.1 Balneolaceae bacterium
TACAACCGAAATGTAACATTCATTTTCGAACGTGAATCTTTGTTGACAGCTCCTCTGTAGAAATCATCCCTGTCTATCTCATTGTAAAGTAAATTGGCTTTTTGATCATTATAAGCCTGAAAGTATTCCACCCCGCCTTTTTGTTGAATCCATTCGAGAACTAAATTCACCATATAGACGGGAAAAACAGGGGGGGTGTTAAAAACCCCATCCGTATGGGTTTTATAGTTTAAGATAGTTGGAATCGTTTCACTTCGTTGATTTTCAAGAAATGAATCTTTTACCATCACAACTGTTACGCCGGCAGGTCCAAGGTTTTTCTGGGCACCGGCATAAATCAAACCGAACTTGTCGAGATTAATCGGCCGGGAAAGAAAATCAGAGGATGCATCACAGACAAGAGGTGCATCGGCTATAGGTTCTGTAGAGAACTGAGTTCCAGCTACGGTATTATTACTTGTGTAATGCAGATATGCAGGAGACTTGGAGTGGATTAATTCGCTTTGTTTAGGAACAGAAGTATAGCCGCTATCTTTGCTGCTAAATGAAACATGTACATTGCCGAAGTTTTTAGCCTCTTTGATAGCCTTCGCAGACCATCGCCCCGTATCAATGTAGTCGGCGGTCCGTTTACGGTTTAAGAAATTGAACGGCACCATCATAAATTGAGAGCTTGCCCCGCCGGTCAAAAAAAGTACGTTCCAGTCATCTCCGGCATTTAATAACTGTTTTAACCGAGAAGAGGCTTGATGATTTATCTCCGTATACTCAGGACTTCGATGGCTTATTTCCATCACAGAACGGCCAATGCCTCGGTAATTAAGAAGCTCTTCTTTAGCTGTTTTTAAAACCTCTTTTGGAAGCTTGGCGGGGCCTGAACTGAAATTATGTACTCTATCCATCTATTTAAAATGTATGAACTATAGTTCCTGATTTAACTTTTGGTTCAAACCAGGTAGACTTTGGCGGCATTAATTCCCCTCGGTCTGAAACCTCCACAAGCTCATCAATTCCGGTAGGGTACATACTGATTGCCAGGTCAGCTTTCTTTTTATCTACCAATTTCTCCAATTCATCCGTTCCACGACTACCACCCACAAAGGCGATATTATCATCCGTTCGGATATCCTGGATATCAAAAACCGGTTCTAAAATTAACTTTTGAAGCCGAGCTGCATCCAGTGTAGACACGGCACTGTCTCCATCAAGCTCAGGCAGTGATGTTTTCCACCAAACTCCTTCAAAATAAATAGATATATCTCCTTTTATCTCGGGTGATTTAACGTCTGTTTTCTGCAGATTAAAAGATTCTTTCAGTTTATCAAATTGGCCGCTGGTTACCGTTTTGATAATTCGGTTATAAGGCAATATTTTCATCTGACTCATTGGAAACAGTACTACCGGGAAATAATCATACTCGGCTTCTCCGGGGAAAGAGTTATCCTGCTTGCGTAGCGTTTCTGAAACTCTGGATGCACTTTTGCACCGATGATGACCATCGGCAATGTAGAGGTTCTCGAGCTTCGCAAAAGCTTCTACAAAATTAACCGGTTTATCTGTTTTCCATAATTTATGGATGACTCCATCATCAGCAGTATGCTCAATAAACGGTGGCTGAGTTAATGTGGTTTTCTCAACCAAAAACGAAATATTCTCCGAATCTTTGTAGGTAAACATTACCGGTTCGGCATGTGCTTGTTGAGTTAATATATGCCGGGTACGGTCATCCTCTTTATCGGGACGCGTAAGTTCGTGCTTTAGAATTACATCGTTATCATAATCTTGTACGGAAGCACAGGTAAATATTCCGGTTTGAGTATGTGATTTAGTTTCAAGCTGGTAAATATATATAGATGGTTTCTCATCTTGCTCCATATACTCAGAATTTAAAAGACTTTTTAAATTCTCAGCCCCTTTTTCATACACTTCATCACTATTGAATGGTGTATTATCAGGAAGGTCAATTTCCGGACGTATAACGTGCAGAAAATTATGAGGGTTATTATTAGCAATTTTAACCGCTTCTTGCGTATCCATAACGTCATAAGGTGGACATGCAATTTTATCAACGTGTTCCGGTTTGGGATGCCAGCCTTTAAATGGATGAATGATTGCCATTAAAAATCGATTGTTTTTGTATTTTTTATGAGGCTTAAGTATACAAACTCTTTATCTTTCCAACCTAATTGTAATCTTTTTAACTAAAGACCTGGAACAACTATTTATGGCTAACGAAAAAGATGTAAGCAAAGAGAATCTGAAACCGGATCAACAGCAACAACTTTTGTTTATGATGCTTATTCAGCAACACGAACAAATTGCTATGATGGGAATGGGCAAAATTGTAAACCCAACCACGGAAAAGACAGAGCGTGATCTGAAATCAGCCAAATATGCGATTGATACTTTAGTGATGCTTCAGAAATTCACTGAGGGTAATTTGCCGAAAGAGCTGAACAGCTATTTGAACCAAACGTTAAATACACTCAGATTAAACTACGCAGAAGAGAAAAAGAAAGGCGATTCGGACTCTGACTCATCTGAAAATAAAAGCGAGTCCTAAGCTTGATTGAAATAGAGGCGGGGGGTGGTGTTTTATATAGAATAGAAAATGGACGCCCTCTTTTACTTTTAATATACCGAAATGGCGTTTGGGATCTCCCAAAAGGAAAGCTTGAAGAGGGTGAATCTATTTCTGAATGTGCAGCAAGAGAAGTTGCAGAGGAAGTTGGATTGGAGGAGCTACCTTCTTTGGATGGGGACCTTTCAGTAACTATTCACTTTTATGAGGAAGGGGGCGAAAAAGTGAAAAAAATAACACACTGGTATTCAATGTCTTGTGCGAGAATGCCGGAGGTGTTGACTCCACAGTCTGAAGAAGGTATCACAGATCTACAGTGGTCAGACATAGAAAGTGGCCGTGAAAAAGTAGGCTATCAAAACTTGGTAGATGTGATTTCACGATTTGAGAATTGGTACAAAAAGAGGAAATAAAAAAAGCCGTGATAAATCAAATTATCACGGCTTTTCTGTTAAATTATAGAAATGTTTAGTTCTGCAGTCGGAAAACAACCGGCAAACTATACTGAACTCGTACCGGGCGACCTCTTTGCATTCCGGGCTTAAATTCAGCTTGTTTTACAGCTCTAAGTGCTTCTTCATCAGCACCACCGCCAATTCCTCGAATTACTTGTGGGTCTTCAACTTGTCCCTGCTCGTTTACGATAAACTGAACATAAACTCTACCTTCAATTCCGGCTCTTCGCGCCATTTCAGGATATCTAATTTCGTTTTGAATGGAAGCAAGTCCACCAATCAATTCCGGCATATCCTCAACAACTACAAAGAAATCTTCTTCTTCCTCTTCATCCTCTTCAGGTGGTGGAGGCATATCCATAGATCCACCAAAGTCCATTTCTGCATCGATGTTAATATCAACATCATCAATAATCTCATCGTTAGGAACTTCTACGGGAACCGGAGGTCGTGGTGGTGGGGGAGGGGTTTCAATTTGTTCGGTAGGTATAATCTCCTCCATTTCAACAACTTCCTGCTCATCCACTACATACTCATCGGGTGCTAAGCTTGTAATATCAACCTTGAAAGCGATGATAAAAATTATAAGCGTAAGCAACAGACCAAGCTCAAGAAAAACAGTGTAATATTTTCTTAAGTCAGCTTCCGGTTTTTTTCTTTCAGTCATAATTGGTGAAATAGTTTAATGTGTGCGCAGTA
>SKWF01000090.1 GCA_007129085.1 Balneolaceae bacterium
ATTCTATATGCAAACGGCTTCGAAAAAACCCCTGCTCATATTTTTTTTTTTTTTTGCCACCGTCTTTTTGGGATGGGTAGGCTATATGATTTCAATCGATGGCTGGGATCTTTTTCTCGATAACTGGTTTATGACCGTTACCATGGTCGTCGGTTCATTCATTGCCGGAGCCAGTTCCGAAGGAGGCGGGGCAATTGCCTATCCTGCCATGACGCTTCTATTCGATATTGAGCCGGATGTCGCCCGTAACTTCAGCCTGGCCGTGCAAAGTTTTGGAATGACGTTTGCCGCCATCTGGATACTGCTTTCAAAAATTCCTATCGAAAAAACCTATCTGATCATTGCCGGTATCGGCGGGTTGATTGGAATAGTATTCGGCACTCTATTCATCGCTCCGCATGTACTCCCCGATTACGCCAAAATGATGTTCGTTTCTTTCTGGCTCAGTTTTGGAATCGCCCTTTGGGTGGTAAATTTTATCCGTCAGCGAAACAGTGTTAATACACTCCCAAATCTCACCGGTTACCAAAAAGGAGAGCTACTTTTCGTCGGGATTATTGGCGGAATATTCAGCTCCATACTTGGCAACGGACTCGATATCTGCACCTTCGCATTTGTGGTACTCAGGTACGGTCTCTCCGAAAAAATAGCGACTCCAACGTCCGTTATTCTAATGGCTTCAAACGCTGTTGTTGGATTTGCCATGCACGCCCTTTTCCTCAACTCCATGCAGGCTGAAGCCTATAACTACCTGCTCGTCTGTATTCCCGTCGTGATTTTTGGAGCTCCGCTTGGCGCATATGTCATCAGCAAAATTGGCAGAAAAACTATCGCCGGACTGTTGATCGGAATTATCATCGCTCAGTTTTTTACGGCACTCTATGTGGTACAGCCCGGGGTTGATCTCATTTTATTCTCAACCGGTGTGTTTTCCATTGGCATTCTCATCTTTTTTGTACTCACACGCAGAAATAAATTGCCTTTTAAAGCGGGTTAAATTTATTTGTTATAACAATGTTTCATCCATTCCGTATCGAAATAAAATCAAACTGGAAAATCCCATTATTTTGCCTGCAAAAACATGAGAAAATTAACCCGCACGCTATTCATACTCCCACTTCTTCTATTTTTTCCTTTTTTAGTCACGGCCCAGTCTGAGATAGACACCGATAAACTGGACCTGTTTTTCAGCGAGCTTGAGTCCAATAACCGATTTATGGGAAGCGTGGCCATTATGGAAGGTGAAGACGTGATTTATAGCCGTGCCTATGGCATAGCCGATTCAGACGAAAATCAAGCCGAAACCTCATCCATCTACAAAATCGGATCGATCACCAAAACGTATACCGCAGTGATGATTTTTCAGTTGATTGAAGCCGGTGAACTCAGTCTTGATACAACATTGGATGCCTTCTACCCTGAAATTTCAAACGCTGATGAAATCACCATTAAACATCTGCTCGGGCACAGGTCCGGCCTGGTAAATTTCACCGCCCTCCCCGACTACTTGGAGTACCACACCCAAGATCGGAGCCGCTCCGAAATGCTCAACAAATTTCAGCAGCTCGGAACCAACTTTGAGCCCGGCACCTCGCAAGAGTACACCAACACAGGTTATGTACTGTTGGGATACATCCTCGAAGAGCTCACAGGGAAAAGCTACGATCAGCTTTTGCAAGAAAATATAGCTGAACCTCTCGGGCTGGAAAATACCTACTATGGCGGATCCAGGGCTGAAAACAGCCGGGAGACAGACTCGTTTAATTACAGGAACCAATTGTGGCAATCCGCCCAAAAAACAAATATGGAGATTCCCCACGGCGCCGGAGCTGTGGTATCTACCGCAGAAGAAACCGCTGCATTTTTTGTCGGGTTGATGAACGAAGATCTGCTCTCCGAATCCTCAATTGAAGAGATGGCCACATTCCAAGGGGCTATGGGCCAGGGTTTAATTCGCTTTCCTTTCAATGATAAAGAGGCCATTGGCCACAACGGCGGGATTGATGGATTCCAATCTTCTGCAGCCGTTTTTCCCGAAGAAGGAATCACATTTGCCATCCTGGCTAACGGGGTCAACTACGCATTCAATGATATTTTAATTGGACTTTTAAGCATCATGTTTGATGAAGATTATGAGATTCCCGATTTCTCTGAAAAAGAATCAATAAATCTGCCGGAGAATCAGCTTCGCACATATACCGGGGAGTATGAATCTGCTAATATCCAGTTCGAAATCCGTCTCTTTATTCGAGATGGAAACCTGATGGCCGAAGCGACCGGGCAAACTCCTTTTCCCCTTACCATCATCGATGAGCAGACAATGATCTACGAACCGGCCGGCCTGGAACTGAATTTCGATCCCAAAGAGGGTGAGTTCTACAACGGCTTTACTCTTGAGCAATCCGGCATGCAGTTTCCCTTTACGCGGAAGGAGTGATTATCCAAACCCCAACCTTCAAGCGTGGGAGCGAAGCGAACTCCTTGAAGCGTTGAAATATCAACTATAAAACCGCCACGCTTCAAGGTCCTTCGGACGCTTGAAGGAGGCTTTTTTACCTCAATCGGTCCAGCACTTTAAAACTCTCCGGGCCATACTGGAACAGCAGGTCGAGCAAGCAACACCCCGGTTCAAACCCCTTAAAATGTTGGCGATATTCGGGGTGGGTAAATGGCAGTTCACTGCGGTTCTTTCCCTGGCGTTGGTAATGGCGGGCTCCCAATTCTTGATAATAGATATCTGCGCCAAGATTTTCGGCAAGCTTATCCGGGTTGGAGTGGTAGTTCTCCATCTCGCTTGAATAAATTACATCTGCATCAATCTCTATTTCCAAAAATCGAAACAGACGTTTTTCCAGGTGACGGCTATACGGTAATAAAAATTCGTAATCGGCGCCGGCTTCTATATCAACTCGAATTTCCGGCTCGTAAAAATCGTAGTAGATGCTATTGCGATAGTTAAACTCAACTGCCCGCAGCATCGGGTCGATCCAATCTTCATCGTGGTCGATCCGTACGTCCCTAATCTCTTTTTTCCGATCTTCAGTTCTAACCGGAACGTTCAGATATTGTGTCCCATCCGGTGTACGGATTACGGCGCGATGACTTCGTCCTTTTCGCGACCACTGCTCCGAATCCTGAACCACCACCACATCGGCAGCAAAGATCGCGGCTAGATCGCTGAGATCCGGAACCAGGCTCGGCTGCAGAATCGAGAGCTTCATGATAAACGGGCGGTCAAATCAGGAGTCATTTTTTGCCATATGATAGAGCTGCATCATGCGGAGTTCACTGTATCCAACTGACTTATTCAGAGCTTCATAAACCGGCTTCAAAAGTTCTGGACCTTCTTTGTCCATCGCCTCCATAACCTCGTCAATTTTACGCTGGGATAGATCGCACGATTTCAGAATTCCCTCGGCATCCAGGTCATTCCCTTCATCCAGGAATGTTTTCAGATGCTTCAGAATCGTCGGCATTTTTACGCCGTGCTCTTCCGCCAGGTGATCGAGAGATTTTCCATTATTAAAGTCGATCCCGATCTGTTCATGCTTTTTCGAAGATGTTTTTTTCTTTTTCTTCTTTTTAATCTCCCGTTCCCGCTCCTCAATGTCGTTTTCTTCGCAATACTCTTTTACAATCGTAAGAAAATCGTCACCGTACTTTTTCATTTTGGCATCTCCTACGCCATAAATTCCGGTCAGGCTCTCATCATTTTGTGG
>SKWF01000020.1 GCA_007129085.1 Balneolaceae bacterium
CATCATAAAGATCACGCCGAGGATTGCGAAGATTGTGATGATAAATCGGCGAAGATCGATAAAATTGAGAAGGAGATAATTGTGAAGGGAGATTTGGATCAAGATCAACTCGATCGACTGCTGGAAATTTCTCACAAATGTCCGGTTAATAAAACACTTAAGGGAGACATGGAAATGAAGGCGACAATTGAAAAACGGTAGGTGATTTCCGTTATTTTTATTCCCCTTACATCGCCGTACCTTTTATGTTAAAAAGGAACGGATGAAACCATCTTATATCTACTTCGACCTGGATAACACCCTGCTCGACCACGCTTCCGCCGAGGCCAAAGCTCAACAAATTACCTACAAGAAGTACCCGGAACTCCAGAAAATTAATATGGATGAATGGCTGGAAACCTATGCCGAAGTGAATCATAACTTATGGGTGCGATACCAGGATGATGAGATTGATCGGCACCAGCTCCACTTTTCTCGATTTCATGATTCCATGAAAGAGTTGGGCCTCTCTACTGCCGATAGTGAAGAGATTGGTAAATTTTACATCAAGAACTATAGGGACTTTTGGGATTGGGTTGGTGGTGCCCGAGAAACTCTAAAGATGGCATCAGAAAAATATGAAGTTGGAATAATTACCAACGGCTTTAAAGAGACGCAGGAGATAAAATTCGACAAGCTTTCGCTCGGAGATTATTGCAACTGCATGATTATCTCGGAGGAACTTGGTCAGTTAAAGCCGCACCCAATAGTGTTCGATCATGCAACGGAAGTTGCCGGAGTAGACCGCGAAAAGATTTTATATGTCGGAGATTCTTACTCATCAGATATTGTCGGCGGCAATAACGCCGGCTGGCAGACTGCATGGTATACCGGTATGGTTACAAAAAATGGGGAAGAGGATATTGCAGATTTTGAGTTTGATAATTTTTCTGATCTGAACTCTTACCTGGATTTATAGCATAACCAGCCACCTTCAAGCGATAGCGGGTTTCGTCAGTGCGGTTTAACCGCAGGGACTCAGGGTCGCAGAGGATATTTAATACTTGCGGGCAACGCAGCAGGTTGGTTAGCATATAAGTAACCCGGTCAGTGTGCGAAACCATCCCGACAGCTTTTGATTCGGGGCCTGATCGGGAATTGAATTAAATTCTTCGGGAATAAATATCAACTGATCAACGGGCAAGCTGCCCGTTGTACACAACCTTCAGCGGCGCTGCGATACTGCGGTTCCAATCCCTCATAATTAACTACGAAGCGGATTGAATATAGTTCTGTTCAATCGCTACTATTTCTGCAGAAATCGAGAGAAAGAATTTGTATTTTCAAGGCTGATAAAATTTCATCTTCACTCATACCTAATTATGTCCACCAAGACGATAAAAGAACCCGAAGTTACGCTAGATCTCGCTATTGAACACGGCCTCAATGAAGAGGAATTTGAAAAAATTAAAGAGTTTTTAGGGCGTACCCCTACCTTCACCGAGCTTGGTGTTTACTCTGTTATGTGGAGTGAGCACTGCTCTTATAAAAACTCCATTCTTGAAATTAAAAAGTTACCACGTGAAGGAGAACAGCTTCTGGTGGATGCCGGAGAAGAGAATGCCGGATTGGTAGATATTGGAGATGGCCTTGCTTGTGCTTTTAAAATAGAGAGCCATAATCACCCCTCTGCTGTTGAGCCCTATCAGGGAGCAGCTACCGGAGTTGGTGGAATTCACCGAGATATTTTTACCATGGGTGCCAGACCGGTTGCATCACTGAACTCACTGCGTTTCGGGTCGATGGATAACCCCCGTGTTCGCTATCTGCTGGATGGTGTGGTGCGTGGAATTTCTGATTACGGTAACTCTTTTGGCGTACCGGTTGTAGGTGGCGAAATCTATTTTGATGAAGCCTACGAAGGAAATCCGCTGGTAAACGCGATGAGTGTTGGAATCGTAAAACATGGAGAAACAGCCTCCGCGATCGCCGAAGGTATTGGTAACCCCGTTTTGATTGTGGGAGCAAGTACCGGCCGAGACGGAATTCACGGAGCTACATTTGCATCCGAAGAGATTAGTGAAGAGAGTGAGGCAAAACGGCCAAGCGTGCAAGTTGGTGATCCGTTTACTGAAAAGTTACTGCTCGAGGCCAGCCTCGAAGCCCTGAAAACCGGTGCTATAGTTGGTCTGCAGGATATGGGAGCGGCAGGAATTACCAGTTCATCATCCGAAATGACCGCACGCGGCGGTGAAGGAATGACGCTGGATCTGGATAAAGTACCGATGCGTGAAAAAGGGATGTCGGCCTACGAACTGTTACTCAGCGAAAGCCAAGAGCGGATGCTGATTGTTGCCGAAAAAGGTCGTGAGCAAGAAATTATTGATGTATTTGAAAAGTGGGATCTGAACGCCGTAGTTATTGGCGAAGTTGTTGAAGGTGATAAACTTACCTATCTGAAAGACGGCGAAGTGAAAGCCGAAATTCCGGCAGATTCACTGGTATTGGGTGGAGGCGCGCCTCAATATGAGCGGGAGGCAACACGACCCAAATATCTGGATGAAGTGCAAAATGCGGACTTGTCTGCATTCAATCATCCCAAAGACCATAACGAAATTCTGCATAAGCTGTTAAAGTCACCCAACATTGCCTCGAAACGGTGGGTGCACGAGCAGTACGATACCACGGTTCGTACTAATACGGTAAACGGCCCTGGGGCTTCCGATTCCGGTGTGATTCGTATTAAGGGATCTAACAGGGGGCTGGCGGTCAAAACCGATTGTAATGGCCGATATGTGTACTTGAATCCGCGGCGTGGAGGACAAATTGCCGTGGCCGAAGCCGCCCGAAATGTGGTTTGCAGCGGGGCAAAACCCGTAGCCATTTCAAACTGCCTGAATTTTGGAAACCCATACAAACCGGAAGTCTACTGGACGTTCAAAGAAGCACTTGGCGGTATGGGAGATGCTTGCCGCGCATTAAGTACACCTGTAACCGGTGGAAATGTGAGTCTTTATAATGAAAATCCGAAAGGTGCAATTTTCCCGACCCCGGTAATTGGCATGTTGGGAATTGTTGATGATATCGAAAATCATGTAATGACTCCCGGCTTTAAAAATAAGCACGATATCGTTTACTATCTTGGTGCAAAACGGAGGGGATTGGGCGGATCGGAATATTTAAAAGCGATCCATAATGCCACAACGGGTGATGCTCCGGAGCTGGATCTCGATTTTGAAGTAACTCTTCAAAACGTACTTCTGGAAGCTATTCGCGAAGGGAAAGTGAACGCTGCCCACGACATTTCTGATGGCGGAATTATTACAACCTTATCTGAAATGGCAATCTTTTCCGGTGTCGGTGCAAATGTATCGGTTAAAGAGTTGAATGGCTCGATTTATGATGTGCTCTACAGCGAAGCGCAGTCCGGAGTGGTGGTAACTGTTCCGCGGGAAGAGGCACGAGCCCTGGAGCACTTTTTAGACAGTAAGGATCTTCCTTACGAGGAACTTGGTGCCGTTGGTGGCAGTCGATTGATTATCGATGAATTTGTAGATCAATCCGTGGTCGATCTTAAAGAGTCCTACGAATCTGCTATTCCAAAAGCGATGAGTCAATAATTTGATTATTCCTGAACGAAATCAATCGTTCAATCCTTTCATAAGCAGATAAATAAACACGAAAAAAAGAAAGGATTATGGAAGATCAAATTGTACTAATTGTTGGCGGTTC
>SKWF01000149.1 GCA_007129085.1 Balneolaceae bacterium
ACTGCAGGTACTGCCCCATCTCTTCGGTTGAAAGATGCGGTTGTTGCACTTCGGAATTTCTCGGCCCGGTTTGACTCATAGACCACCAGTGGAGACGCTTCATCACGTTATGATACATGTTAATGTGGGCACGAATCGTCTCCCCGGATCGCGGATCGATCACATCAGGCCCGGCGTTGGCCGAATGAACGGGATTTGCTACGTATCGAATTACAGAATAACGGGCATCCATCAGGCTGAAATTGGGATCATTTTCGGGGGCCATCTCCGCACGGATTGCGTTTTTGAAACCCGCCTCTTCAAAGGCAACGGTCCATTCATTAATTCCTTCCTTAAAATAGGGCCTCCACTCTTCAGGCGTTGCCGGGTCGATATAGAACACAATGGGATTTTTCGGTTCCACCAATTCACCACGCTCATAGGCATCTAAATCTGACGGCTCCAGACGAAAACGAGTTACATACTGCTTCTCTCTGCTGTACTGTGCATCACTGCCGTAATCGGTTTGCGAGATGCTGATCATCGCCACGCGTTCATCAAACAGACGCGGACGCATCGGCTCTTTCGGCAGCAGAATCATGCTGTGGTTTACTTCAAGTGAAATCGATCCGGTTCGCTGTTGTGACGGTGGATCATCAGCATTGTAGGTCAGTACGGTTCGCACCTCAATATTTTCCGGGAAACTCTTTACAAACTCCATAAATGATCGATCCCGATCGAGACCGCGAACGGTATGCTGTTGACGGTGACGGTTTTGAAGGCCGAAAATTCGGGAATCTTCCAGATAGAGGTCACTTACATTGATGACCGTGCTTCCGTCGCGGCGTTCAACAACATCAAAAGATTTGATAACCGTTGGAAAGTTGGAGTTCTCTACGGCTTGATATACCGGCAGATCTTCATCGGCGGTATTGCTGTACGTTACACCGCGAAGCAGGATTTTTTCTCCCCGCTGCTCCCATTGAACAACCTGTTGCGGAGCCAAACGATCACCGCCCCATCCCAAGCCTTCGGCTGTTTTCGCTATCCGGCTCAAAATTGCCATATCGCGGCCGAGCAGAGAATCCGGAATTTCGTAATAGATATCATCCCCGGACCGGTACACGTTAAACAGGCCTTCGCTTTTCTCAGCATTGGCCGGCACTGTTTGTTGGTTATTGGTTTGATGATGCTCGCCCGCCGTTGGAGCAGATGTTTGGCACGCGACAGAGATCATCAAAAAGAGTGCTAAAATCGGTAAAAAATATCGAATCGTAGAGAGTGATTTCATAGAGTCTGTTCATTTTGATTGACGTAAGACTCCTTAAATAGGCAGAACTAAATTGATTCGCAACGGCATTGCATTTTTTTACGCTTTTTGATCCAAAACCTGACCGGTCTCTGTTTTGATCACAAAACGCTTCTCACTCTCAGAACCGGCCTTCTCTAACATCAATATGCGAGAGCACCTAATGATTGTTAAGTGTATTAATTACAACCATATAACCCTCATTTCAGATCAAGAAACCCCGGCCGTTCAAGCCCGTTTCAATAGTATGTATTTACTAAACCAACGTGAGTTCGAGATAAGGATAAGAAGTGAACTCCAGGCGGGCACTGTTTAAAAGGGGTGTCATGCCGGACTCCGATCCGGCATCTCCTGCTTTTATAAAGGTTGGGAGATCCCGCATCAAGTGCGGGATGACAAAATGGATAAATTTTCTGCTATGCCACGCCCTTTTTGGACAGCTTCGACACTCCTTAACAAACTCTTATCTCGTACTTACGATAAACCAAACAGCGGGGCTCCCATGAAAAAAATGATCAAATTTCTCTTCGCCGTCATCATCATATTTTTGACACTGCAAGGTTGTGGGGAGCGTGGGCCGGTAGGACCGGAAGGGCCGCCCGGGCCTGAAATTCTGCCGACATCTTTTGAGTTTTCGGCAGACCTGGTGCCAAGCAATAATTTTGAGTATTTCCGGGATATTCCGTCACAAATTAACGTAATCGGGTCGGATATGATGATCGCCTACGTGCTCGAAGATTATATTGAAGGGGATGATTTAGATGTGTGGCGCCAGCTTCCCATCACCGATTTTACCAACCGGGGAACCCGTACTTTTAACTTCGACTTCACCCGGGTTGATATCCGAATTTTCCTGGATGCGAATTATCCCCTCGAGTTTGCCGACCGGTTTGAAAACGTTTTAATCCGTGCGGTTCACATTCCCGCCGATTTTGTAAATAGCGGGAACGCCAAACAGCTTGAAAATGCCCGGTCCATTAAGGAAATCGAACAGGTGATCGGGGCTAAAGTACAGCACATAACCGCACATTAATCCAGTTTCTTATCAATCTCCTCATCCATCAATACCGGGTTTTCGGTCTGTTCATCCACAGGTTCGCGAACGAGGAACCAAGCGATGGAAGAAAACGCAACGGTTACCGAACAGACAACAAGCAGTACGGTTTTGTTATCCACCGCGCTGACAATATCCCCGATGGCAAAACTCGAAACCAGCTGCGGCAAAACCACAGAGAGATTGAACAGCCCCATATAGAGGCCCATTTTGTTCTGCGCCACTTTTTGAGACATAATTGCAAACGGCAGGCTGATGATCGACGCCCAACCGATACCAACGATAAACATCAGCATGTAGAGTACGTAGGGTGAATCTCCCAAAAAGATAATCGAGGCGTACCCCACGGCCATGATCGCCAGCGCATAGGCGTGCGTTTTCACGCGGCCGAACTTATTTGCCAGCGGTTCCAGGGCAAGCACCGGAATAATAGCTGCCACCAGGTTCAGCGAAAAGAAACTCCAGTTCACAACGGTACCCACATCATCATCCGACAGACCCGGCATTCGAAAATCCACAAAGGCGAAAAAGTAGATAAACATGCTCTGCACACCGATCCAACTGAAGGAGTGCGCCGCCAAAATTTTCTGAAATCCAATTCTCCCGGCCTCCTCTTTTGTCTTTCCGGCTTCCGATTTGAACAGCGCCTCACCGATCAAATAGATCGTTACAGCAAGGGCAAAGTACTCAAAATAGAATCCGGGGAACTCCACTCCGCTCACGCGCTTTACGATTGCATAGATACCGTACATCAAAAATCCCCAGAGCGGACGAATCCCCTTCAGTATCTCTTTTAACGATGCATCATTTATACTTGCAGGCACATCTTCGCTATCCGCCAAATCTTTGGCAATATCTTCCTCATCCTCCCCATATCTACCCAGGTATTTCGGCTCTTTGATGAAAAGCGGTGGAATCACGGAAAAGAAGAACACCAATACCACACCAAAATAGAGCAGCGGAATATTGCCGAATACGGCCCCGATGAAATAGGAGAGCACGCCAAAACTTCCCGAGATCGATTGCATCCAGGTATAACCTTTAGTCCGCTCGCGCCCTTCCGGCGTTACATCGGCAATGATGGAGCGGGTGGGATTAAACGATACGTTAATGGAGAGATCGAGCACCATCGAGACCAGAATCGCGATTCCCAGGATTCCCTCCAGGCCCAGCACCGACTGGATGATCCCAATATTTGGAAGTGCCAACAGCATCATGGAGGCGAGTGTCCCTCCTATCACGATAAAGATTCTTCGGCGGCCGTTCCAGACCCAAACGTTATCACTGATAATACCGATAATGACCTGGCCAAGAATTCCCGCAATTGGTCCGGTAGCCCATACCAGACCAATATCTGTCACTTCAA
>SKWF01000111.1 GCA_007129085.1 Balneolaceae bacterium
ATATGATCTTTAATTTTGTTTTGGAACTCTTTGGCGGCATCATAGCCGTAATGTTTCAGTAGATAATTCATAGCTATTACCTCGGCGATAACCGTAATATTTTTACCGGCGGTCATCGGCAGATGTATGAGGGGAATTTCAGTATCAAGTATGGTTTCAGTATCCTGATCTAGACCGGTACGTTCGATATTTTTGGCATCATCCCAAAGAGAAAGCTCAAGTACCACTTCAAGTCGTTTTTGGTATCGAATGGACCTGATACCAAACATCGACATCACATCGACGATACCAAGTCCCCGGATTTCCATAAAATGCTTATTCATTTCTGTAGCCGAGGCGATGAGAATATTGCTTTTCTTGGTAAGCATTATTACATCATCCGAAACCAAGCGATGACCTCGCTCTATGAGATCGAGAGCAACCTCGCTTTTACCAATGCCTGACTTGCCACTGATCAAAATTCCAATTCCGTAAACATCTACCATGGTACCGTGTACCATCGTTTGGATGGCAAAATAATCTTCAAGAAAATCACGAAGCAGAAACATAAACTTCGTGGTTTTAAAAGGGGTCTTAAATACAGGAACGTCAGCATTTTCGGCTATTTTTAAAAGCCGATCAGATAGTGTGTTTCCATCTGTAAGTACGATGAGGGGGATATCAAACGAAGCAAATTTTTCGAAAGCCTCTTCAGCTTCAGCTTTCGGAAGGCTATCCAAATATTGAGATTCGGTATTACCGATAATCTGAATTCGTTGATATGTAAAGAGTTCAATATAGCCAGCCAGAGCCAACCCCGGTCGGTGCAGATCCACCTCCCGAATAAAGGTTTGATCCATTACATGGGAGCCTGCACAAACATCGAGTTTGATTTGAACTCTATCTCTTAATTTTTCGAATAAAGAAGATACAGAAATTTTCTCTTTACCCGGTATCGGCTCTGGGTTATGATTGGCCATAAAGCTAAAATCGATTATTGGTGTTCGAAATGCTTGGTTTTATATTTACGGATTTGACGCACCGCAATTTCTACCGCTTCACCAATTGCCTGCTCGTAAGAGGGGGCTTCTTCGGTTACATTTAGCAGTTTTTTAGGGACTTTCACATTGAGGTCTGCAATGCATGGGTTGTCGTCATCTTGTCCGGGCCGCAATACAATATCGCAGACGATAATTTTATCGAAAAACTGTTCCAGTTTCTCTACAGATCCCAAAGCGAACTCTTTAAGATCCGGATTGGCGTCGAAATGTCTTGCTGTGAAAGTAGTTTTCATGTTTGTCTCCTTTTTAGGTCTGATTTTCTGCCCTTGGATGGGCTTGATTATAGACGTTTTTTAGTCGTTCAACACTTGTGTGCGTGTAAACTTGGGTGGCTGATAAATTAGCATGACCTAAAAGCTCCTTAATCATGCGGATATCAGCACCATTGTCCAGCAGATGAGTGGCAAAACTATGTCGTAGCACATGAGGGCTTTTTTGAGTTACCTCACTAACTTTTTCAATATAGGTTTTTACCATTTTCTGAACATAACTCGTGTACATTCGATGTCCACTCTTAGCTAAAAATAACGCTTTTTTTGCATCTTCATCTGTTCGTTTGCCAAAAAGTTTATAGCGGCTGTCAAGATGATTTTCACACGCGTTAAGTGCATGTGATCCTAATGGCACAATTCGCTGTTTGTTCCCTTTTCCGGAAACAAGAATCTGTTTCTGTGAAAAATTTACATCAGATACATTTAAGCCAATAAGTTCACTTAGGCGAATTCCGGTTCCGTAAAAAAGTTCAAGAATGGCCCTGTTCTGTTTATCTAAGGGTTTTTCGCCATCTGCGAGTTCCATCATCTGTTTTATTTCACCCGGCTGGATGGTTTTTGGAAGACGCTTCTCTTTTTTGGGTACGATTAGCAAATGGGCCGGATTTTTGGTGATGAATCCTCGTTTAAAACAGTACTTAAAAAACGAACGAAGTGAAGCCACTTTTCTTGCAATCGAATTTCGAGCAAACCCGCTGTCTGAAAGTTCACCCAGCCAAAGCCGAATGGTTAGGCGGTCAATCGAATCTATTGCCACTTTCTCTTCATCAAGATCAAAATGACTGGCCGAAAACGTCAAGAACTGTTCAAGGTCATTTCGATACGACTGAATCGTATGCTTAGACGAATTTCTCTCAATTTTCAGATACCGAAGATATTTTTCTACAGCTGCTTTCATTATCTGTAATATGGTAGTTCTTGAGGAAAAAAAATAATGGTTTAGGTGGTATATTTAAACATTTCGCCCCTTCCACGAAATTTTCTTGCCCGTAAAATGATCCCACAATTTTACCAATCCAAGCCACTGGAACCACAGAACTCCAATTGGATGCAAAAATCCGTAGATGGGATTCCATCGAAACCAGATAGCTAAAATGAGTCTGTGCAAAAGAATTATAGTCAGTGATGAAACCGACAGAAAAAAGAGAGGAGCCGCAGTGTTGATTACAGCGTAAAACACCGAGAAAAATGGAACCACAAATACCACAACATGCAAAATTGCAGCAGTAATAAATCGCGGAATTGAATAGCCGAATCCTGCCAGAAAGTTTTTCCGTAATCCTTCAAAAAGCTCTTTTTGTGATCGGTACATCCGGCATGAAATAGAGCTGACTCCCTGGTACATTCGCATCGTTAAGCCACGGCTTTTTACTGCTTTGGCAAGCTCCACATCTTCCACAATGTCATTTTTTACGGTTTGATGACCGCCTATCTCCACGTACGCTTCTTTTGTGAATGCCAAGCACTGTCCACATGCCGCGGCAAAAGAGCTCGAAAACTGATTATACACAAATGCGGGCATCCACCGCGGTTTTCGATATACATAAATGGCAGGAAGAAGCGTTACGAGCGCATAATAGATCAACGGAATAACCGTGCGCTCCCAAAATGAACCGAGATTCTGTTGCGGCCAAACGGTTACCATCTGCAATGAGTCCCGGCTAAATGCTGTGGTGATACGTTTTAGCATTCCCGGCCGCAAAGTGGTATCTGCATCCAGGAAAAGCAGATAATCACCGGATGCACGGTTCGCCAACTGTTGACACGCCCACGGCTTTCCAAGCCACTTTTTAGGCTTCTCTTCGCCAGAGATCAAACGAACGAGTTCGGGGTAATTATCAGTAAACGATTGCACAATTTCTGCAGTTTTGTCGGTTGAACGATCATCTAAAACCAAAACTTCCAGGTTTTCATAGTCTTGGTTCACAACCGACTCCAACAGATTTTCAATTACTTGCTCTTCATTGCGGGCAGGAATACAAACTGATATCTTCTTTGTTTGAGATGATGATTCCGAAGCAGGCGGAAGGGGAGTCAGATCAAACCGATTACGTATTAGTATAATGGACGTTACAAGCAGATAGAAAAGTGAAAATGCATTGAGCCAAAACAGCGGAGATTCGTTCATTCGTAATTAATGACGTTACGTTATTGTAGATTAAAGAGTACTAAACGATTCGATCAATCAGTCCATTCAAAGTATATGAAAATAGTATCAGATTTTGGGAAAGATATTCAATCCAAAAAGCCGAACCCGGGAAGTTATGAATGGTGGTATTTCGATGCGGTATCAGTAGATGGTGTATACAGTATCGTCGTTATTTTTTATGATGGGAATCCATTTTCAAAAAGATATATCCGGGCGCTTGA
>SKWF01000117.1 GCA_007129085.1 Balneolaceae bacterium
CACCCGGAATGGAAATTTCCGGGTGAGTATTTTTTACACCTCTTACCTATCTCCTCTCTTTTTTATCTTTTGCAGCCGCTGCCAAAGTTTCGGCTCCCTACCCTGGTCTCCCGGCTCAAACCACTTTTTATTTCTGAGGGAGTCCGGCAAATACTGTTGATCTACCCAGTTAAAAGTATGGTCATGCGGATATTTATAATCGGCTGAAGCATTTTCCACATCAAGGTATCTCGATGCCAGTTTATTGGCCGTTTTATCCCGCAGATGAGAGGGCACTTCATCAATCCCCTTCTTTTTAATTTCGCTGCTCACCTCAAACACCGCCTTCGTGCTATTGCTCTTGGCCGATAATGACAGAAATATTGCCGAGTGCGCCAGGAAATAAAACCCCTCAGGCATTCCCGTTTTAACAAAACTTTCGTGTGCCGAATGAACCACCGTAAGTGCGTATGGATCGGCCATCCCCACATCTTCCGAAGCAAAAATCAACATGCGCCTGAACAGAAAATTGGGATCTTCCCCTCCTTCAAGCATGGCGTTCATCCAGTAGAGAGCCGCATCAGGGTCTGATCCCCGCATAGATTTGATGAACGCCGACGCATAGTGGTAATGCTCATCACCGGTGCGATCGTACCGCACTGACCGTTTTTGAATAGACTCTTTTGCAATTTCAAGATCAACCCTCGTAGTTCCGCTCTTCTGTTTCGGGGTCGATAGTACCGCCACTTCAAGGGCATTCAGCGCATTTCGAATATCACCGCCGGCATACTCGGCCAGATGACCCTCAGCCTCGTCCGTTAGCTCAATATCCATAAAACCCAGTCCGCGCTCGTCATCTGCAAGGGCACGTTTCAGCATTGTGGTTACATTCTCTTTCGTGAGCGGATGGAGCTCAAAAAGCTGACAGCGAGAGAGCAGAGGGCTCACCAATGAGTAGAACGGATTTTCAGTGGTGGCACCAACAAGCGTAATAATTCCCGATTCCAGATGCGGCAGAAGGGCGTCCTGCTGAGCTTTATTCCAGCGATGAATCTCATCCACAAACAGGATCGTCTTTTTATTATTTGCCCGTTTTTGCTGTTCCGCTTTACCAACAACTTTACGAAGCTCTTTAATACCATCAAGCACGGCGTTTATCACTTCAAACCGTGCCTCAATCTCTCGCGAAATTACATGAGCCAGCGTTGTTTTTCCCGAGCTTGGCGGACCATAAAAAATCAACGATCCCATCACGCCGCTTTCAATCATCCGGCGAAGCATTTTTCCTTCCCCCACCAAATGCTCCTGGCCCACAAACTCTTCGAGATTTTTAGGGCGCATTCTTGTTGCAAGTGGCTGACTGGAGCCCCCATTTTCATCGGTAATTGAGGACTCCTCTTCAAATAGATCCATGATTGTGCAAATTTTTTAACTGAATATTAGAGATGGGTATTGATAATCATCAAAAAATATGTTTATTGATAATAACATCTAAATCAAACCGGGGAGAAACCTTATGAAAGTTAAAGATATCTTAAAACGTAAAGGCAGTGATGTTTACACCGCTGATCCTGACGATACGGTATTTGATGCCATTGCTAAAATGGCAGATCTAAATATCGGTGTGCTTGTAGTAATGAAAAACGACAGGCTTGTGGGAATTATATCTGAACGCGACTACCGCAACAAGGTGATTCTTAAGGGCAGAGCTTCTAAAACCACAACTGTAAAAGAGATTATGGTTGATCAGGTACTTTGTGTTGAACCCAACGAGAAGATTAATCTATGCATGAAAATTATGTCAGAAAAAAAGATCCGTCACCTTCCCGTAGTGAATGATCAAAAAGTCGTTGGATTAATTTCTATCGGGGATGTGGTTAAATCGATCATTGATAAGCAAAAAATTGAGATCAATTCGTTAAAGAACTACATCGCTACCGGTGGCGCATATCCGGCATAATGCCAGTTTTTTTACTTAAATAGCTACAAGTTCTTAAATATAAAAAAGCGCCTAATCCAAATCCGGAAAGGCGCTTTTTTTAATATCTAAACAATCAGAGCGGTAAGTTATCGTGCTTTCGTTTCGGCACAGAGTCTACTTTGTTTTGGCAAAGTTCAAATGCACTGATCAGTTTTTCGCGCGTTTCACTCGGCAGAATCACATCATCAATAAATCCGCGAGCTGCTGCTTTGTACGGATGTGCAAACTCTTCGCTATAGTGATCTTCCAGCTCCTTCTGTTTCGCTTCGGGATCGTCCGCATTGGCAATCTCTTTTCGAAAGATGATTTCCACGGCCCCTTTGGTTCCCATCACCGCAATTTCCGATGTAGGCCACGCCACGTTATAATCAGCGCGAATATGCTTGGAGTTCATCACATCGTAAGCCCCGCCATACGCTTTGCGGGTAATTACCGTCATTTTCGGCACGGTAGCTTCGCAAAATGCGTAAAGCAGTTTGGCACCGTGCTTAATGATACCTCCCCACTCCTGGTCGGTACCGGGCAAAAATCCGGGTACATCTTCAAATACCACCAGCGGAATATTAAACGCATCGCAAAAGCGAACAAAACGTGCACCTTTTACGGAGGCGTCGATATCCAGCACGCCGGCAAGTGAAAGCGGTTGATTCGCTACAATCCCAACCGAGCGTCCATCAAGCCGGGCAAACCCTACCACAATATTATCGGCATAATGCTCATGAACTTCGTAAAAGGAGTCCTTATCCATCACCCCATCAATAACATCTTTGATATCGTACGGCTTGTTGGGATTATCCGGCACAAGTCTGTCCAGCTTTTCAGCCTTTGCTCCATCCGGCTTTTGACCATCTTTTCGAGGCGGTTTCTCCTCACAGTTCAGCGGCAAGTAGCCCATCAAATCGCGAATATTGTGGAGGCAGACGGCATCGTTATCTGCCGTAAAATGAGCCACACCCGATTTGGTTCCGTGGGCCGAAGCTCCACCCAAATCTTCGGATGTAACCTCTTCGTGCGTAACGGTTTTCACCACGTTGGGCCCCGTAACAAACATATAGCTGGTATCCTTCACCATATAAACAAAATCGGTAAGTGCCGGGCTGTAAACAGCTCCGCCGGCACACGGGCCCATTACCGCAGAAATTTGCGGCACAACACCCGAAGCCATAGAGTTTCGCCAAAATACTTCCGCATATCCGCCGAGCGAGCTCACCCCCTCCTGGATACGTGCACCACCTGAATCATTCAGTCCGATGACCGGAATGCCATTTTTCATGGCAAGGTCCATAATTTTGCAGATTTTTTCGGCGTGTGTTTCTGAAAGCGATCCGCCAAAAACCGTAAAATCCTGGCTAAAAACGTACACCGGCCGATCGTTAATTTTTCCGTACCCGGTTACCACACCATCGCCCAACACTTTTTTATCTTCCAGTCCAAACGCCGAGCTTCGATGTTCAACAAAGGCATCAATCTCATTAAAGCTACCTTTATCAAGCAGAATATCTATTCGCTCGCGTGCTGTTAATTTTCCCTTTTCATGTTGTTTTTCAATACGTGCTTTTCCGCCCCCGAGCTCTGCCTGTTTTCTCAGTTCGGCAAGGCGTTTTACTTTTTCATTTTCACTCATTCGTAATCAGTTTAGGTAGATTGATATTCTTTAAAATATGCATGCAGCCGGTCTGTAAAATCAACGGCGGCCTCATCATACATATCCACGAGGTTTCTCGCAAAAATCTCTTTCTCAATATATTTCGATGCCGATTTCCACTCCTCCTTTTGTGCGATATCGATTAGTGCCTGGTCGTAAGCGGAATCAGAACCTCCAAAAATCTCCTCAACAAAACGGTCGCGATCATCTTTAAGCCATTCTTCAATCTTTTCAGACTCTGCGCGGCTATCATCCGACTCCTTCGTCAAATCAATAATCGGCTCGTCAATAAATCCATCCTCATCCACATTTTCATCTTCACCAGCAGCAACTTCATCCTCTTCGCCCATATAAGCCTTCCACATCGGCGATTCGCCCTCATCATCTTCCTCTTCTTCAGGCTCTTCCGAAACCCAGTTAAACGCCTCCTCTTCAGATTCAGGTTTCGGGATATCTTTTTCCGATATTTCAAACCGGCTTGACAGCGAACTGTATTCTTCCTCGCTTTCCTCCTCTAACTCTTCATTTTTTTCGGGTTGATGAACGTCGCTCTCCTCCTCCGCTTCCAAAATATCTTGCGGATCTTCATCCACCTTGGGGAATTCATCCTCAAAAGAATCCTCCCGGCCTTCAAACATTCTAGAGAGAGAATCAGAGTCGTCATCCGGCTCTTCCTCCTCTTCAGATACATCATCAAACTGAAAGATACTGTGGAGTGGCTTATCATCGTCTTCTTCCTCATCTTCAGTATCCGCATCAAACTCTACATCCTCATCTTCAATCGGAGAGATAAACCGCCGCTGATGAAAACTATTTACAATGGAATCGTCATCCTCTTCTTCATCCTCATCAAACACAATATCAGTTTCATTCGGTAACGGATTGAAATCTTCCGATTCCTCCGATTCAGTCTCATCTTCGTCCAGTTTATCTAGCGAATAGAGATCAAAACGTGCTGCCGATTCTTCATCTTCCTCCCGGTCTGTCAGATCCGGCTCATTTTCTTCTTTCTTTAGCTCCGATTTTTCAGGCGCCGGATCTTGTAGTGATTTATCTGCCTTCGGCATTTTTTTATCGGGCACGTCAAACAGCGTAGAATCGTCATCATCATAGCTTGACTCTTTCAACAAATCCGGGGCGGAAAGTTGCTCTATAAATCCTGTTTTATTCAACGAGGTGTTTAGATAATCAAACCTGCGGGAGATGTTATACATCTCTTTATCCTCAAAAAAGGCGCGGAAAAGATCCGTATCTATCGATGGACCGACAAGTTTAAAGAGCGGCTCCAGGAGCTGGGTCCAGTTTAAGGGGTTATAATTTTTAATCAGGCGTTCATCAATCCGAGTAATAACGGATTTACAGTTTTCCAGCGTAAGTTCTGTCTTTCCCTTCTTATCGAGATACCGCACCAGTGTGTTCGACAGATGTTGATTTACCGTTACAAACCGGGTTCGTTTTTCTACTTGCTCTTTGGTAAGCGTTTTTTCATCACCAAAAATAATGGCCGGAATGGCGGTTCGCGGCTGTATAATTACGTCCAAAACATCACCTACAGCCGTTTCGAAAACCGCGTTTTTAAAGGAGGCCGGCATCCGAACTTCGCCTACAATAGTATCGATAAATTTATCCCACGCCTTTTGTACTTTTTTATCCTCCATATCGGCCCACTCAGAATGTGGTGGAACAATAGATTCGCTTAAATAGCGGGTTATTTCCAGGATTGCCCGATCGGTTACAAATCCGGGAATATCAAGTTCGTATAAATCATCGGGTGTATAAAACTCCCGGTCCTTGGGCAGTTGCGAAACAATGTTTTCGGTAAGTTGGCGTACGAGTCGCTCCATAGCTGAATGATATTTTTTGACAATATAGGGGTTCAACACCATTGTTCGAAAACAATATGTGAATTTTCATTACGACTTCATGTAAGAATTCTTTAATCTTGTTCCCTGTTATCTAAGCTGAAATATTCACGGTAGTTCCAATCCCTTTTATGATCCGGCTCGAGCTTAAAAATTTATCGAAACGGTACGGCACCCACACCGTCATTCGTGATCTCTCCGGTGTCTACACCACCGAAGTGCTCGGTATTGCGGGTTCAAACGGCGCCGGTAAATCTACGCTTCTGCAATCTATAGCCGGACTGCTGAAACCAACTTCGGGGTCCGTTGAGTGGCAGCGATCTAATCAAACCATTGACGCCGAAGCATTACGCGAAAATCTCGGCTTTGCAGCTCCTTACGTGCAGCTTTACGAAGAGCTGACAGTTTTGGAAAACCTGACATTTTTAAAAGATCTGCACCCGCCAAACTCTACGGCCGATCCCGACGAACTTATACGGCAATTCCAGGCGGACCCGTTTCGGGATGATCTCTACGGAGAGCTCTCCACCGGTCAGCAGCAGCGCGTAAAATTTGCTGCAGCCTCCATTAATCAACCCGATATTCTATGTCTCGATGAACCAGGCAGCAACCTCGATACCTCCGGACTCGAACTCATCAGGCAGTGGCTCGATCAAATCAGAGAAAAAAACGGGATGGTAATTTTGGCATCTAACCAGCAGGATGAGCTGGATCTCTGCAGCGAAATTATTCAGCTCTGACGATTAGGACTCCTCTTTTATCAATCCTGAACGGTACGCTTTCAGCAGATTTTCAAGATCCTCAATTCTCTGCTTGATGTCCCTGCCTGCATCAGTATCTTTTACGCGAATGCGCTGGGTATTATGCTCCAAAATTTTTGTATTCGAGTGAATATCAATCTCCTCCTCAATCGCTTTCTCTTTCGACACAAACGATTGGTGCGCAGCAAGAAGAAGGCCGTAAGAGTTAAAGATCAATGTATATCCGGCAATACCTGTTTTGGATTGATACGCTTTGGCAAATCCGCCATCGATAACCAACAGTTTTCCATCTGCTTTTACGGGGCTCTCCCCTTTTTTCACCTCCACCGGCACATGTCCATTTACGATGTGCCCCTTCTCCGGAGAAACCCCAAACTCTTCCAGTATCTTTTTGGCGGTTTCAGGTTTTGTGCGATAATCATAATAGGGATTCATTTGCTCTTTATGGGTGGAGCTGTCCTCAATGAAATAGCGTTCGAACGTAGCCATCTTATCCTTTCCAAAAAGCGGTGATTGAGATCCGCTCCAGAGATACCACAACGTATCTTGGCCACGCAGCTTCGCTTCCGGGTCATTTTTCGAAAAATATCCCTGCCGGCTCAATCTCTCCAGGTGATCCATAAACTCTTTTGCCCCATATGTTTGTCCATCTACTGTAAAATGGCGGAGCTGCCCCTTTTCGGTCATGGGGATACAGCCGTGATAGAGCAAATTGTCATTAATTACCTTGTACATTGTTCCTTTGGAGTATAAAAAACGAACGTGCTTCTGCAGCCGCTCGCTGTTTTTAAATGAGAGAACCAGTTTCTCCATCACCGCTTTTTCCTGATCAGATAGTTTGTAAGGATTTTCAGGGTCAATCGTCGGAAAGTGCGTATCCTTCATCGAGTACGTTTTGCCGTCAACCTCAACCGTGCCGTTGGCGAAATCGATTTTGTCAAGCAGTAGTCGATCATCCATTCTGTAATGAGGCCTACGCTTGATAATTTGCCCCTCAACCTTTAACTGTATGATGGAGATCGCTTTCTGCATCCGGGCCATCATCAACTGTTCATTCTCCGTAAACTGTTCAGAGGCATCCTTAGGCCGAAAAAGATCGCAGGAATCCTCCCCATAGTTATCAACCGCAAGCGATACCAGCGGCAACATACTGATAGCGTATCCATTCTCCAGGGTCTCCATATTTGAGTATCGTAATGAAACGCGAATTACGTTAGCAATACACGCCTCGCTACCGGCGGCAGCACCCATCCAGACGATATCGTGGTTCCCCCACTGAAAATCTACGGCATGATGGTTCATCAGCTCATCCATAATAATATGCGCGCCGGGCCCGCGATCGTACACATCGCCAATTACGTGAAGTTTGGAGATCGTCAGCCGCTGAATCAATCCCGCCATGGCCGTTATAAACGCACCGGCCCTGCCTGTCTCGATAATCGTTTGAATGATACTGCTGTAATACTCCTGACGATTTTTCGTCCCCTCCTGTTCGTGCAAAAGCTCCTCGATGATATAATTAAAATCTTGCGGCAGGGCTTTTCGTACTCTGCTTCGGGTATATTTCGATGAATAAATCCGACATAACTTAATCAGTTGAAAAAGCGTCTTTCGATACCACGCCTCCGGATTTGATATCCTCTTCAGTATCACCGGAAGTTTCTGCTCCGGATAGTAGATTAATGTGGCCAGGTTCTTTTTTTCCTCCTCATCCATCGTGTACTCAAACACCTCTTCAATTCGGCGCTTAATAGATCCCGACCCGTTCCTAAGCACATGAGAAAATGCCTCGTACTCTCCGTGAATATCCGACACAAAATGCTCTGTACCCTTAGGAAGCTCAAGAATGGCACTTAAATTTATGATCTCAGTAGATGCACTTCTTATAGACGGGTACTGCTTGGCCATCAGTTTCAAATAGCGTAAATCCTGATCAGTCTGGGGCATAATTTTAAACTTTAACTCTTATAATGAAGTGTAAACTTAATATAGGCCACATCCGTAAAGTTCCAAGCCTGAACCCCGATTAATTAAACCTAAACAGCGTTTTTGATATTTCAATTCTCCTAAACCGTTCATTTTTAAACAGTTAACCGACATGCCAATCCATTCACGAATCACTAATTTTCGACTTATAACTCAATAACACATATCTTTTTCGTAATGGTTATCTTCTATTTTCACATTGCAAACAAAAACTGTAAGCTTGGATTCTCTGAACCGCCGGTAAGTTAAATCCGAAACTAATAGCCGTTTTACTGATAACTTTATGGATTCATATAGCCGTAAAAGCCCAAAATATTATCGTATTTACGAAGATCTTCTCAAAAAAATCCATGATGGAGAATTTGAGGAGAACGATCGATTTCCAAGCGATACCGAACTCGTAAAAGAGTTTGATGTAAGCCGGGGAACGGTTCGCGAGGCGGTAAAAATGCTGTTAATGCAGGGCTATCTTGTGCGTAAACAGGGAAAAGGCACCTTTGTTACGTACAAAAAAATTGAGCAGGATTCTGATAAGCTAATCGGGTTTAGTGAACTAATGAAGCGTCACAATATCAAACCAACAGCAAAAGTTGTAGCCAAAGAGATTACTCAACCACCGGGCGAAATTAAGCGGCTCATGCAGTTGCAAGATAGTGATAAGGTCGTTCATCTTATTCGTGTGCGGTATGGTGATGATCTCCCGCTAATCATTGAGCGCTCTTATTTTAACTACAAATTTTTCGAGCCGATTTACTCCAAAGATCTCGAAAACAACTCCATTTTCGGCCTCCTCTATCAACACACGGATACAAAACTTGGAGAAGCCACTCAGCGAATTGAGGCTATGAGCACCGCTCAGGAAGAAGCAGAATTACTGAATGTTCCCATAAATACCCCCCTACTACTTTTAAAGCGATTAATACAGACGAAATCGGGGGAATATTTCCAGTATTCAGAAGATGTGTATAGAAGCGACCGCATCGGTTTTACAACTCGTACGAGCCCTTATTACGACGATCATAATGACTCCGGCCTCCCTATCGATATTGCCGGAGATGACCTGCAGGAAATTATCGGGCAGGATGACTGACCCTGCCGACTTATATTAATGCATCTCATTTTAAGCTGTACATTCATTACGTAAGCAGTCCATACAGCTAACTATAGACTGCTAGTTCTACGAATCTCCTCTAATTTGTTTTTGTGGTTCGCTAAAAATGCGAATTATTTTTTTACGCCTACAAAGAACTCATCCCACTGCACAACAGTCTTTTACACATTTAAAAACCCATCTTAATATCTTCCACCCCCTTTCTTTACATTAAATTTTATAATTTCTCCTTGCTTTACTGGAAGCGCTTTTACATATTTATACCAAGTTGTATAGACAACTATACATATAAGCCGTTTAGTCGATAATCGTAATTAAAAATCTTTCGCTATGCCTGAAAAATATATTTTAGCCCTCGATCAAGGTACTACAAGTTCAAGAGCCATTGTGTTTGACAAAAAAGGTTCTATCATCTGTTCTGCGCAAAAAGAATTTAAACAGATCTACCCCGAGGCCGGATGGGTAGAACACGATGGAAACGAAATCTGGTCATCCCAGGCAGGTGTAGCGGCAGAAGCCATTGCACAAGGTGGAATTAATGGAAATAACCTCGCCGCAATCGGTATTACCAACCAGCGAGAAACCACTCTCATTTGGGACCGAAAGACAGGCAAACCTGTCTATAACGCCATTGTTTGGCAAGACAGGCGTACGTCCGACTATTGCGATAGACTAAAAAAAGATGGCCATGCTGAAATGTTTCAGGAGAAAACCGGGCTGATTCTCGACTCATACTTTTCTGCCACAAAGGTGAAATGGATTCTAGATAATGTTGAAGGTGTACGGGAACGAGCTGAAAAAGGGGAATTGGCATTCGGTACAATGGACAGCTGGCTGGTGTGGAATTTTACACGTGGTGAGCTGCACATTACCGATGTAACCAACGCCTCCAGAACGATGATGTACAACATCCACAGTGGAGAGTGGGATAAGGAGATTTTAGATCTTCTTGATATTCCGGAATCCCTCCTCCCTGATGTGAAAGCCTCCAGTGAGGTATATGGGCGAACAAAAACCACCATTTTTGCCAGTAAAGTGCCCATTGCCGGAATCGCAGGAGATCAGCAGGCGGCACTTTTTGGTCAGCGATGTATTGAGCCGGGAATGCTGAAAAACACCTACGGTACCGGATGCTTTATGGTGATGAACACGGGTGACAAACCGATCAAATCGGAAAATAACCTGCTTACAACCATTGCCTGGGAGATTGATGGAGAGACCACCTACGCTCTCGAAGGAAGTATTTTTATCGCCGGTGCTGTGGTGCAATGGCTGCGGGACGAGCTGCACCTGATTCAGCAGTCCGCAATGGTAGAGGCACTCGCTGAAACCGTTGACGACAATGACGGAGTTTATGTAGTACCCGCATTTGCAGGGCTCGGTGCTCCCCACTGGAATCAGCATGCAAGAGGAACAATTGTAGGCCTTACCCGCGGATCCAATTCTGGGCATATCGCCAGGGCCTCTCTTGAGGGAATAGCCTATCAAACCATGGATGTGATTAACGCCATGAAGGCCGACTCCGGCATCGACATTAAAGAGCTTCGTGTAGATGGCGGAGCCACCAAAAACAATCTATTGATGCAGTTTCAATCTGATATCCTCCAAACGCCCGTAATCCGTCCTAAAATATTGGAGACGACGGCTCTCGGTGCAGCATACCTCGCCGGTCTCGCCGTAGGATACTGGAAAGATCATGACGAGATTAACAAACAGTGGCAGGAAGACAATCGGTTTAGCCCCCAGATGTCTGAACCGGACGCCAATGAACTAATTACCGGTTGGAACAGAGCTTTGGCAGCTGCAAACGCTTGGTCTAAGGCATAAAATTTAAGACGGTACAGGCTTTAGCGGCCTGTATCGCTCTTTTCTCCGAAATATTGAATACAATTATCAACAACTATGGAAACTGATCGAAATAAAATGTTGGAGAGCCTTAAGTCGGGCTCAACGGAATGGGACGTAATAATTATTGGCGGTGGAGCTACCGGTCTGGGTGCTGCTGTAGATGCCTCATCAAGAGGATACAAAACCTTACTATTGGAACAGCACGATTTTTCTAAGGGTACATCAAGCCGCTCCACAAAACTGGTACATGGTGGTGTTCGATATCTGCAGCAGGGAAATATCTCCCTGGTACTTGAAGCACTTCGCGAGAGGGGATTACTTCTTAAAAACGCTCCGCATATTGCTACTACTCAGTCGTTTATCGTTCCAAACTACAAATGGTGGGAGCGACCTTTCTACGGTATTGGGATGAAAATGTACGATCTTCTTGCCGGAAAACTCGGTATCGGATCGTCCAAACATTTAAGCAAAAAAGAGACGGTCGAAAATATTCCTACCATTAACACCGATGGCCTGCGGGGTGGCACCCTCTATTACGATGGGCAGTTTGATGACTCCCGTCTCGCGGTCAACCTGGCGCAAACAGCACTCGAGAATGGTGCAACAATTCTGAACTACACCAAAGTAACCGGTTTGATGAGCGCCGATGATAAAATTACCGGCGTTACGGTTACCGATGCCATATCCGGTGAGCAGATAAAAGTTGAAGGTAAGACGGTTGTCAACGCTACCGGAATTTTTACGGATGACATTCTGAAAATGGAAGATCCGGACAGGAAAAATATGATCGTAACAAGCCAGGGAGTTCATGTTGTGCTCGATAAAAAATTCCTGCCCGGAAAGAGCGCCCTTATGGTTCCCAAAACCGATGACGGCCGTGTTCTTTTTGCCGTTCCCTGGCATGATAAAGTGATCGTCGGAACGACTGATACTCCCGTGGATTATCATATACTGGAACCGGAGGCGCTTGAAGAAGAAATAGATTTTATTCTTGAACATGCAGCGAAATACCTGGATGGAAACCCCACAAGAGATGACGTGCGAAGTATTTTTGCCGGACTCCGCCCGTTGGTTATGTCGACTGATTCCAAGGATACATCGGCCATTTCGCGCGATCATACGCTGCTGGTCTCTCCTGCCGGGCTCATCACCATCACCGGTGGAAAATGGACGACTTACCGAAAAATGGCGGAAGACACCATCAATCAAGCCATAAAAACCGGCGGTTTACAGCACAAAAAATGTGTTACGGAGAACTTAAAAATTCACGGCTGGCAAGAGGAGACCGACAGAACAGATCCCCTTCATGTTTACGGAAGCGACAGCAGCGCTATTAAAAAGTTGATCAAGGATCGTCCGGAGCTGGAAGAAAAAATTCACGAACGGCTTCCCTACACCAAAGCTGAAGTTGTTTGGAGCACCCGCAATGAACTTGCAGTAACGGTGGAAGATATTTTAGCCCGACGAACTCGCTCTCTCCTGCTCGATGCAAAAGCAAGTATTGACGCCGCCCCGTTAGTTGCAAAATTGATGGCCGAAGAACAAGGCAAAAACAAAGAGTGGCAAACCGAACAAGTTCAAGAATTTACAGCAGTAGCTAAAAAATATGTGGCCTGATGTCCCGGCCACACTTCTGTATCAAATAAGGCGTGTAATTTTTAGCGTCTACTCACTCGATCAAACCTTAGCCCCAAATAAATAGTAAAATGAGTCCATATATTGCAGAAATAATAGGTACCGCAATTTTAATGCTTCTTGGTAATGGAGTTGTGGCAAATGTACTTTTAAGCGATAGTAAAGGAAACGGTGGCGGCTGGATCGTCATCACATGGGGATGGGGGATTGCCGTATTTGTTGCCGTGTACGTCGTCGGGCAATTTAGCGGTGCTCATATCAACCCGGCCGTAACGGTGGGATTAGCCGGAGCCGGCCTTTTTGAATGGGCGGAAGTCCCTTTTTACATCGCCGCTCAAATGGTAGGAGCCGCAATTGGTGCACTGCTCGTTTGGCTGACGTATAAAGATCATTTTGCCAAAACCGATGATGGAGACCTCATTCTCGCTGTACACTCCACAGCTCCCGCAATCCGTAACTACCCAAGCAACCTGATGACGGAAGCCATCGGTACCATTATGCTGGTATTTGGTGTGCTCTACCTGGCAGATCCCGGTTTTATTGGATCAAACGGCGAGCTATTGCAAACCATTGTAATAGATGGACAGGAAGTTGGATTTGGACTCGGCTCACTTTCTGCACTCCCGGTAGGCCTGCTGGTTCTCGGAATCGGACTTTCACTCGGTGGCCCAACAGGATATGCCATTAACCCCGCACGAGATCTCGGCCCCAGAATTATGCACGCTATTCTGCCCATTCCCGGTAAACGAGATAATGATTGGGCATACTCTTGGGTACCCGTTGTTGGCCCCATCATTGGTGCCCTGCTCGCCGCAGGATTGTATCTGCTACTTCAATAATTAATTCCTCCCTTAACCCCAATTAGGTTCAGGAATTCTAATTCAAACTGTGCTGCAGTTCACAAATACTGCAGCCGGTTTAACCCAAAATTTAAGTCTGTTATGAAGAAATTATACCCAACGGTCACGCTACTATTCGCAACTCTATTCATCAGTTTTGCTCTCACTACTTCATCCATTTCAGCTCAAAACTTGTCTTTTGAAACCGAAAACAAATGGGGGTTGGATGTAACCGGTGCTCTGCCGGTATTCCTGGTGGCATCAAGCCACGACGGGTTCGATGCCAATGGCGATGATCAGTTCGCTACCCGCGTAATGTCCGGTTTTAATCCCGGCAATATCACCTTCACTGCACACGCTCCTACCCAAAATGGAGTTGATGTATCTGCAGTGTTTCAAATCAATCATCACCTGCACGGCCCCAGCATTCAAAACGATGGACTTTTTGAAGGCCGTATTGCAGATATTATAATTGCCGGCGATTTTGGAACCATAAATGCCGGAAAAGGCTTCGGAATTTTCAACAGCAGTTCCATTGGTGATGCCGGCAGCGGTATGGGAGTGGGACGGTTCGCCGGGCCTGATGCCGCTGATGCCACCCTGGGAAGAATCGGCTCGGGATATACCTACGCCAATTTCAACCCCCGCATTACCTACACTACGCCCGATCTTGGTGGCTTTTCGCTCAAGGCCGGATTAATCAACCCCGAAAAACCCGGTGGCGGCAGTTCCAATATTGAAACACCCTCCCCGCGACTGGAGGCCCAGGTTGATTACACCTTTAACCTTAACGGCAGTCCTATCCACGTATGGGCCGGCGGCCTCTATCAAAACGTAGACGTTGTAGATGAGAACTTCGATTTCAATCTCTCCGGCTGGGATACAGGACTTCAGGTAACCCTCTCTGGGTTAACAGTAACAGGCTCATACTCCGAAACGAAAAGTATTGGCGCTGATGGACTCATCGGCATCAATATTTCCGGGGGCAGCGCGCTCGATCAAGCCGATGTTGACGGCAGCCAATGGTACACCGAAGCCACATACAACTTCGATCGATTACTATTGGGAGCCAGCTACGGTGAGGGACATCAGGATAAAAATTCCACACCCGTAGGTGCCGCACAGGAAGTAACCAATGAGCTCCTCATGGGTTTTGCCAGATACCGGGTAACGGATAATCTAACACTCATGACAGAGGCACAAACCTTTGCGTCAGAATCACAAGCAGACTACTCCGCATTAATTCTTGGTACACAAATTACTTTTTAACACACCCCATATAGTTTCAACAAACAGTGCCCCTGCAGAGCAAAAGTGCCGGGGCACTTTTTTTATCAAAATTCGATTAATGTTCTTTTAAATTTTTCCAGATAGAAGTCTCCCCTTCCAAGGGGAGATATAGAGGGGTGTCCTTTGAATTTTTCACTCGATCTGTTGCTGATTTAGGTTCACAGTTTTATAATCATATAATCAAACTCAGGCTACCTGTAACGGTTTGATGAACGCCTAAAATCAAGAAATTGAACCTTACGAAACCCTCAGCTTTGCTTATCTTCTTTTTCAACCCCCAGCTACTTCATCAGTAATTATAAATCCAGACAGGTCGGAATTCATGTACAGTAACAACGATCAGCAACTCGCAGAACAGCTTTTAAACCACAGCGTAGAACTACAAGAAGGGCAAAATATTCTCCTGCAATGCATCGGGTTAAACGGAGTAGGGCTAATCCGTGCCTTGGCCGAGCTCGCCAGAAAAAGAGGTGCACACCCATTCATCAAACTGGAAGATCCCGAGATAAATCGAATTCTGCTGGAACAGGGAGATGACGACTTCTGGAAAAATCAGACCGAAGCCGACCAGCTTCCGCTTATGAAAAACATGGATGCCTTTATCGGTATTCGCGGCGCAGAAAATATCTACGAAAATTCGGCTGTACCTAAAGAAGCTAATAAAGCCTATTCCGACCATTTTCTCGATCCCGTACACTTTAAAGAGCGTGTTAACAACACCAACTGGGCCGTTTTACGATACCCCTCCGCTGCATTTGCGATGAACGCCAAAATGCCTACCGAGGCCTTTCGACAGTTCTATTACGATGCATGTTTGTTTGATTATCAGAAGCTGGAAAAGGCTATGAAGCCGCTTGAAGATCGACTTCGAAAAACAGAGATGATTCACCTCAAAGGTGAAGGCACCGATATCGAGTTTTCCGTGAAAGACCAAAACTGGATTCCATGCTTTGGCAAACGGAACATACCGGATGGCGAACTCTTCACCTCCCCCATCTTGGATTCGGTCAACGGTCACATCACATACGCGCCATCGGTCTACCAGGGAAAACCGTTTGAATTCGTAAAGCTGGAGGTGGAAAACGGTATTGTTACCGGGTTTGATTCCTCCAATAACGAAGCGCTCGAGGAAATTCTGGATACGGATGAGGGAGCACGGCGCTTCGGGGAATTCAGCTTTGGGCTCAATCCAATTATCGAATCACCAATGTATGACATTTTGTTTGATGAGAAAATTTACGGATCAAACCACCTAACCCTTGGGAATGACTATGAAATTGCCCCGAACGGAAATGAGAGCAGTATCCACTGGGATCTGGTCTGTATTGGAGCAGACGTCTACCTGGATGGTGAGCAGGTTCGAAAAGGGAGGCTTTTTACAGATGAGAAGCTGGTGGGGTTAAACCCCAAGAAACTTTTAGAAAAGTTCTAACGATTTTAAAATCGGGAGTTCACTAAAAAAAAGAATACTCAACCATCGGACATGGACTTTCTTCCACTCTACCGAGACATTCCAAAAATTGACGGGCATCTTCACCTAAACACCCAACGCCCGGCGATGATGAAAGAGGCCGCCGAGGAAGGGTTCTCCCTTCTGACCATCAATACTGAAGTCCCTTTCTTCCCCAATATTGATGAGCAGCAGCAATTTGCCCTCGAACAGGATCATACCCATAGTAAGAAAATCGACTTTATAACTACATTCAGCACTGAACACTGGGGAGAAACCGGCTGGCAAGATGAAGCTATCTCCCAAATAGAAACCGGATTGAACCGTGGAGCTGTTGGCGTAAAAATCTGGAAGAATATCGGTATGGAGCTCAAAGATAATGAGGGGAATTTTGTAATGGCCGACCACCCTTCCTTTGATCCGATCTATAGTTTTTTAGAAAAAAACGGAATACCGCTATTGGCACATCTCGGTGAGCCTAAAAACTGCTGGCTGCCGATCGAGCGGATGACCGTAACCAGTGATGTCGACTATTTTAAGAATCACCCCGAATACCACATGCACAAACATCTTGAGTTTCCATCTTACGAGCAGCAGCTGGCGGCAAGGGATCGGGTCTTAGACAATTATAAGCAGCTAACATTCATCGGCGCACACATTGCCAGCCTGGAGTGGAGCGTAGACAGAGCGGCTGAATGGCTCGACAGGTATCCCAACTGCGGAATCGATCTAGCCGAACGGGTTTGTCATTTGCAGCACCAGGCATCTGAAACTCCTCAAAAAGTCCGAGAGTTCATCACCACATATCAAGACAGGATTATCTATGGGAGCGATCAGATTGATGACGGCATACATGCGGAAAACGAAATACGCTCAGAGTTGCAAACAAAATGGCGCAAAGAGTTCAGCTTTTTTGCCGACCCCGGCGAACAGACGGCATGGAACGTAAAAGAGCCATTTCCGGGATTACATTTAAAAAGAGAAGTACTTGAAAAAATTTTCTATAATAACGCACTGAACTATTATCCCAAATTAAACTGCTGAACAGTGTTATGCTGTTAACCACAATCGATTGGCTTATCATTGCAGCCTACCTTCTCTTCTCACTGGTTGTGGGGCTTTGGGTAATGAAAAAAGCCGGAAAAGACTCAAAGGAATTTTTTGCTGCCGGTAAAAATATGCCCTGGTGGTTGTTGGGAATCTCGATGGTAGCCACAACCTTTTCTACCGATACGCCCAATCTTGTAACTGATATTGTGCGCCAAAATGGTGTTGCGGGGAACTGGACATGGTGGGCGTTTCTGCTTACGGGTATGCTCACCGTATTTGTCTATGCAAACCTCTGGAAACGATCGGGCATACTTACCGATGTAGAGTTTTATGAGTTGAGGTACAGCGGTAAATCAGCCGCCTTTTTACGAGGTTTCCGCGCTGTCTATCTCGGATTTATTTTCAATATTATTATCATGGCCTCAGTTTCGCTTGCGGCTATCAAGCTGGGGACCGTGCTCATGGGAATCACCCCTTTTCAAACCATCCTGATTGCCGGTGTTGTAACCGTCATTTACAGTGCGCTTGGTGGATTGAGGGGCGTTCTGATTACCGATTTTTTCCAATTCTTTCTATCCATACTCGGTGGATTAATTGCGGCGTATATTGCCGTCAGCCATCCCGATGTTGGCGGTTTAAGTGGCCTGTTAACACACGAAGATGTTATTCCGAAACTCAATATTCTACCCGACTTTTCCGACACGTCGCAGCTGCTTGCCATTTTTATTATTCCCCTGGCTGTACAGTGGTGGAGCGTCTACTATCCCGGTTCGGAACCCGGCGGTGGTGGATATATCGCCCAGCGTATGTTTGCGGCAAAAGATGAAAATAACTCTATCGGGGCGGTATTCCTTTTTAACGCCCTCCACTATGCACTTCGGCCGTGGCCATGGATTATTGTAGGGCTCTGCTCTATCATCGTATTTCCCGACCTGGCATCGATTCGTGAGGAGTTCCCACACGCTACCGATATGGTAGATCACGATATGGGCTACCCTGCCATGCTTACGTTTATTCCGGCCGGTTTGATGGGGGTTGTAGTTGCCGCACTTATCGCGGCCTACATGTCAACTATTTCCACACACCTGAACTGGGGATCGTCCTACTTGGTAAATGATTTTTACAAGCGATTTATCAAACCTGAAGCCTCCGAAAAAGAGCTGGTAAATGTAGGTAGAATCTCTACAGTTCTATTGATGGTTATTGCGGGTTGGGTGGCGCTGAATATGCGTTCTGCTCTCGATAATTTTCAGATTATCCTGCAGATTGGTGCGGGTACGGGCTTGCTCTTTATCCTCCGCTGGTTCTGGTGGCGCGTCAACGCCTGGAGCGAAATTGCGGGAATGGCGATCTCATTTATGGTAGCTCTCTATTTCCGATTTGCACATATACACACCGATCTGCCTATTCTTACCGGCTGGCAAGAACTCCTTGTGGGTGTTTCTTTAACAACCATCGGCTGGCTGGCGGTCACCTATCTAACGCGGCCCACAGATGATGAAACTCTGGTTAACTTCTGCAAAGTTACGCGTCCCGGTGGCCCCGGATGGGATCGAATCGTCTCTATAGCAAGAAACCGTGGAGTTTCGCTCAACGAGATTCAGGATGAAGCGTGGAGAGTTCCACAGGGAATCCTCTGTATGGTACTCGGCTGTATTGTTATCTACGGCATCCTCCTCGCAACCGGCTACTGGATCTACGGCAACACTCTGCCGGCAACCATACTTACATTCGTAAGCGCAATTTCCGGATACCTGCTTGTCGTATCCTGGAAGAAACTGATCCAGATTTCTCCTGAAGAGAAGTAGGCTAAGAAAAAGGTTATCAGCGACTGCTTGTGAAAGCTCCGGTGGCGGAACCGCTCTGTAGACGCAGTGAAACAAGTCGTAACTAGAAGTGATTGCTCTCATCAATAGCTAGTGCCTCATCACAACAGTGCCCCCGTAACTGCAATGCATGAATTGCAGTTACGGGGGCAGGCAGTACCGGGTAGAGTTATACCAGAGGCAAGGTGAGCGGATGTGCAGAGGTATGGCTTAGCGGGAGTAACGAGTGTACATATAGCTACTGTCCGTTTGATAAGCCACTTCATGTACCAGGACGCTCATTATTGCGGACCCTCTGATCTAATGTCCATCACCAACAGAGAGCAATGCCGCTCCGCTATCTTACCAGCGAAGCAGGTTCACTTTGGTGATATCAACTGAGAGGTTGTTCCGGAAAATGGCGATGATAATTGCCAGTCCCACTACGGCTTCAGCGGCCGCAACAGAGAGTGAGAAAAACACAAGGATCTGTCCGGCTATATCTCCGTGGTATGCACTAAATGAGATTAGGGAAAGGTTTACGGCGTTCAGCATCAGCTCAACACACATAAAAATAACAATCGCATTGCGGCGGATAAGTACGCCAATAATTCCAATCGTAAATAAAATTGCGCTAAGTGCTAAATACCAATCAATGCCGATCATTCAGTTTCTCCACTGTCTTTAACTTTATATTGAGCAATCAAAAGAGCTCCTACAACAGCAGCCGTTAACAGGATAGCCGTCATTTCGAATGCAAACAGATAATCTGTATAAAATACTTCAGCAATCGCCTCTACAGTTCCAATTTGAACCATTTCAGATGAGACTTCAGGCAGCATATCGGTAACACCTCCAAGACTATAGAGTATCTGGCCAAATATTACCACACCTAAGAGAAAAGCTACTAAGTATTTGATGCGAAATTTATCGAACAGACTTTCCTCTTCATCTACATTTAACAGCATTATAACAAAGAGGAACAGCACCATAATCGCACCGGCATAAACCAGTATTTGTATCAGGGCAAGGAACTGGGCCTGCAAAAGCAAGTAGACCCCGGCTATCGATACAAGGTTTAATACCAACAACAGTGCGCTGTTTACGGTATTCTTATTTAAGATCATTCCAAGTGCTGTGGCAATCGCCAAAACAGCTAAAAGTACAAAAGCGTACGTTTCCATTCGGTAGTTTTATTTGTTAAGGCTTTGAAGGTACCCAAATTTAAAAATGGCTTCAAGCAAATCGAGTCTATTTTTATCTTTTTTTCTCGCGGGGAATATAAACGGCTTCCTCACCGAAAGACCATTCAACTATGAACTCCCAAAAAGACTCGACTACTAAGGTAATGATTTCAACATGGAAGTTTATCTAAAAATTACATCAAATATTATTTGATGGAGTTAGAGCAGAGTGGATATGCCGTTCCAAACTATAGCCCACTTCTTTTTTTAGAGGTTTTTGAAAATCAACCTATAGCAACAGTATGAATTTATATAGACCAGTTCTCTTAGCAATAATCTTTAATTTAAATAATACCGTGCATTAGATATTCGTTAATTTCATTTTAAAATAATCCTATCGATATCTTCCTGTGTGAATAAACGTGCCAAGCGTTGCTAATTGTAGCGATTATTCGTTCTTTTAACCCACCAATTTATCTTAAACAGGTTTACCCAATACAATATTAAACTGATTATTAGCTGATGGAATCAAACATAGACATGAAAGCACTCAATGAAAAAATTGAACTGAAAAGTCAATTCATTGATGACATCTACAAAGAGTTGGAAAAAGTTATTGTAGGGCAAAAATATATGATTGAACGCCTGATGATTGGGCTGCTCTCTGATGGGCACGTACTTCTTGAGGGTGTTCCGGGACTTGCCAAAACGCTAACAGTCTCTTCATTATCTCAAGCAATCAACACAAAGTTTCAGCGAATTCAATTTACCCCGGACCTGCTCCCCGCCGACCTGATCGGTACACTTATTTACAACCAGAAAGAGGCGGACTTTACCGTTAAAAAGGGGCCGATTTTCTCCAATATTGTTTTGGCTGATGAGATCAACCGTTCCCCTGCCAAAGTACAGAGTGCACTTCTTGAAGCGATGCAGGAGAAGCAGGTTACCATTGGCGATAAAACGTACCCGCTGGATAAGCCGTTCTTGGTACTGGCCACGCAAAACCCGGTAGAGCAGGAAGGTACATACCCCCTCCCTGAGGCACAGGTAGACCGATTTATGCTAAAATTAAAGGTAGGCTACCCATCCGATACAGAGGAGCTTGAGATTATGCGACGTATGGCCAAGACGGGAGATAAGCCAAAACTTAAATCGGTTATTGAACCGGAAAAAATATTGGAAGCTCGTGAAGTCGTAAACGAAATTTATACCGATGAAAAGGTTGAGAAGTATATCATCGATCTGGTTTTTGCCACACGAAACCCTGAGAAGTATAACATGAGTGACCTGAAAGACCTGATCGATTTTGGCGGCTCTCCAAGGGCATCCATCAATTTGAACCTGGCAGCCAGGGCCCACGCCTTTATGGAACATCGCGCCTATGTTACACCCGAGGATGTTCGGTTCATCGCAATGGATGTACTGCGCCATCGAATTATTCCTACGTTCGAAGCTGAAGCAGAAAATATCACCACCGAAGATATTATCTCTAAAATTCTATCAACGGTTCCGGTACCTTAAATAAGGCCGCACCGTCATTAATGAGATCATCTTGCGCTCCTGCTAAAGAACGTATGACTGAACTTATAAGTGTTATAATTGAATTATAGGTTATCTTCTTAATTTATTATTTAAGTATTTACAAGATAACTTTGGCTTTATACATTTTACTGATTCCTTGCATCTATTCTTATTAATTGGTTCATTGAGTCAGTTATAACGGTAAAAAAATGTAAACGTATGAAAATAAAGTTAGTACCCCGGACCAAAGTTAGAGTTTCACGTAAGTCCAGTTCTAAATATCAGTCATTAAAAGATGCACTTGCCAAACTAAAGCCAGACGGAAAGGCGATTCAGGTAAAGTATTCGAATGATAAAGAGTTGGTGTCGTACCGCAATATCGTCTATTCTCATAACCGAGAAAATGACCGTAAAATCAGAAGCAGCGCAGACCCTGCAAACAAAGTTCTGTACTTTTATGTAGAGTAACTGTTATCAAATCACTTCCTAAGCCATCCGGAAAACTTAGACTCTCTTTACAATATGGGTATCTTAGCTGTTCAACTGTAAAGAAAGTTTACTTTTTCACCGATATAAAAAAAGGGCTCCCGATTTCTCGGGAGCCCTTTTTAATTTGTTGAAGAATTAGATTTTAAGATTGCTCTTAATCTTCATCCTCATTGTCTTTGTCTTTTTCAGCAAGCTTCTCAGCTAAGCCGGATACTTCACCAAGTGTTGGTGTACCGGTTTCAACTTTTCCACTGTCTGATGACTTTTTCTTCGCTTTCTTTTTCTTCTTAGGTGCTTTCTTGGTGTCACTTTCAATCTGGGAGATTTCAATCGTCTTGCTTGACTCATCAAACTCAACAACAAATCCTTCAACCTTATCACCTTCGGAGAACGCTTCGTTTACATCTTCAACCGGCTCTTCAAGCTTATCGCCCGGTAAAAATGCATCGGCTCCAAGCGGCAGTTCAATGAATACACCTTTGTCTGTAACTTTGGTGATTTCACCTTCTACTTTGGTTCCGAGTCCATACTCTTCAGCATATTTTTCCCAGGGATTGTCTTCTACCTGTTTATGGCCGAGAGTAATACGTCTGTTTTCAAAGTCAACGGCAAGAATTACTACTTCAAGCTCTTCTCCTTTGTCTACAGCTTCGTTTGGATGATCTACGTTTTCCGTCCAGCTCAGGTCTGATACGTGAACCAGTCCATCAATTCCGGGTTCGAGTTCAACAAACACACCAAAGTTGGTGAGGTTTCGAACTTCCCCTTTGTGCTTCGATCCAACCGGGTATCTTTCGAGAAGATCTTCCCATGGATCTTTTTCAAGCTGCTTAACACCGAGTGAGATTTTCTTCTCATCTTCGTTGATGTTCAGAACAACACATTCAATAATGTCATCTTTCTGAACCAGCTGTGATGGATGCTTAATGTGCTGTGTCCAGCTCATTTCACTAATGTGGATCAAGCCTTCAACACCTTTCTCAAGCTCAATAAATGCACCGTAATCCGCAATAGAAACTACGCGGCCCTGTACTCTGAGGTTATCAGGATACTTGGTATTGATTTCGGTCCATGGGTGAGGTTGAAGCTGCTTAAGACCCAATGAAACTCGTTTAGACTTCTCATCGAAGTCGATAACCGCAACGTTGAGTCGCTGGTCGAGCTTAACAATCTCATCGGGATGATCAACACGTCCCCATGATAGGTCTGTAATGTGAAGCAGTCCGTCTACACCACCAAGATCGATAAATACACCGAAGTCTGTGATATTCTTCACAATACCTTCGAGAACCTGACCGGCTTCGATTGTTTCAAGAATTTCTTCACGCTGCTCCTCAAGGTCAGACTCAATAAGAGCTCTGTGAGATACAACAACGTTTTCTGCCTGCATGTTGAGCTTAACAACCTGGAATTCCATGGTTTTGCCAACATAGGCGTCAAAATCGCGAACCGGACGCACATCAATTTGTGATCCCGGCAAGAAGGCATCGATGCCAAATACATCCACAACCATACCACCTTTAATACGACGCTGAATTGTACCTTCAATAACTTCTCCGGTATCAAACGCCTCTTCGAGGTTTTCCCATGCCTGCAGAATGTCTGCTTTTCGGCGGGAGAGTATCAGTTGCCCTTCTCTATCTTCTACCCTGTCGAGAAATACTTCAACTTCATCTCCGGGCTTCAGGTTTTCAAGAACTTTGTTAGAAAATTCGTTAACCGGCACAATCCCTTCAGATTTAAAGCCGATATCTACAATTACATACTTATCGTCTACAGATACGACAATTCCGGTAACAATCTCTTTCTCTTCAATCTCGCTAAGGGTATTTTCATACATCCCGGCGAGTTCGTGGAATTCTTCATCTGTATAATCTTCTGATGCAGCTTCAAGCTGATCTAAAGTAAACGTTTCACCGGCTACTTCTCCGGTAAATGTAGGCAATACTTTTTGCGCTTCTTCTTTTTCTCCCTCGGTTTCTGTGCTTTCTTCTTGCACTTCCTCAACAGCAGCTTCTTCAGCTACAGCAGTATCTTCCGTTTCTTCGTTTTTGTTATTTTTGTTTAAATCTTCTGACATCAATATTTCCTGTTAATAATTACCACATTTCGGCTTTCGAAATGGGATTAAGTTATGGTTATAGTTAAATCGTTAGTTTACTCTTTATAATGGCCGACATTTCGTCAACCTGCTCTTCAAACGTTTTTCCCGTTGTATCAATTCGAATTGCATCTTCTGCTTTTCGCAGCGGATCTGCCTTCCTGTTTTGATCGGTATGATCACGCATCTTTACATTCTCAAGAACCTCGCTGTAACTCACATCATTCTGTTTCGATTTCATCTCTTCAAAACGTCGTGATGCTCGCTCTTCTATCGAGGCATCCATATAAAACTTAAGATCCGCATCAGGAAAAACCGCAGTTCCCAAATCTCGTCCATCCGCAATAAACGTGTCGTGCTTCACCATGTCGCGCATAACACTGTTTACGTAAGAACGAGCCTGTTTTGCAGTAGCGATTTCGCTAACATGCTCGGAAACCCGTCCGGTTCTTATAAAACCGGTAACATCTTCTCCACCTATTTCGACGGAAAATTGGTCTCCATCACTGGAGGCTTTCAAATTAACACTCGGCAAATTTTTAAAGAACAACTGTTTTTCCGGTTTACCGGCTTCGAGCCATTTGTAAGTCAACGCCCTGTAAAGTGCGCCTGAATCCAAAAATTTTAGATTAAGACGATTTGCTAACTCTTTAGCCGTTGAACTTTTTCCGGACCCGGCCGGCCCATCTATAACAATGATCATTTCAGAGACTGGTTAAAATAGTTTTTTTGGCAGTAACATTCAATCGGTTCTTGTTACTTAAATTTAATAGCCTTAATTTTATGAGCTTTAAAATAACAAGTATTAAACGGTAATAACCAATTTCTTATGCCACAGCATAAATCAGCCATAAAAAGACTGCGCCAAAACAAAAAACGTCAGATGCGCAACAAAACACGTCGTTCTACAATGAGAAACCTCATAAAGGACGTTTTACAAGAAACTGACAAGAAAGCAGCCGAGGAAAAACTGACGAAAGCTTTCAGTTATATCGACAAAAACACTTCCAAAGGTATCCTGCATGCAAACACTGCGGCCCGGAAGAAAGCACAGCTGAATAAGCACGTTAACAACCTCTAATCTATTGAGTAAAAAGAAGGAAAAAGCTCTACTTGTCATACTGGACGGATTTGGCATTGCGGAAGATGCAAGTGTCAGTGCGGTTGAAAAAGCAGACAAACCTTACTACGACTCTCTTTTAGAGAAGTATCCACACGCAACATTATCAGCAAGTGGTGAAGATGTAGGTTTACCCGAAGGTCAGTTTGGAAACTCCGAAGTCGGCCACCTGAATATTGGTGCCGGCAGAATTGTATGGCAAGAACTCACCAGGATTAATAAATCCATCAACGAGGGAGACTTCTTCGAAAACCCGGTTTTGACCGAGAGTTTCAAAAGGGCAAAAGAGCGTGGTAAAATCCACATTATGGGCCTTTTTTCTGATGGTGGTGTCCACAGCCACAACAACCATCTGTTTGCACTCCTGCAGATGGCAAAAAAGTACGAGCTTAAGAACACGTATGTACATGCCTTTACTGATGGACGAGACACCTCGCCCAACGGCGGCATTGAGTATTATAAGGAGTTCCGGAAAAAGGCAGGCAAGATCGGCACCGGTGAAATTGCATCCGTGGTGGGACGATATTACGCCATGGATCGCGATAATCGCTGGGAACGCACCGAAAAAGCGTACAACCTTTTGGTTCGGGGAATAGCACCCGCATCTGACTCTGCAGAAGATGTTTTTAACAACTCCTACGCCGACGGTGTTACTGATGAGTTCATCAAACCGTATAAAATACGCACCAAAGAAAACAGCAGGATTGAGCCCGGCGATATTGTGATTTATTACAATATTCGTGGCGACCGCGCCCGGCAGATTACAAAATCTCTGCTCAGTTTTGACGAAGTTCCTTTCGAAAAGGAGATGCTCAATCTTCACTACTCTACATTTACATCGTATGATGACCTCTTTAACGATCACGTGCATGTTGCCTACCCACCGCTTCGGCTTCAAAACACGCTTGGAGAGTATGTAAGCAAAAAAGGATTGAAACAGCTCCGAATTGCTGAAACGGAAAAGTATCCGCATGTAACATACTTTTTTAATGGCGGAGAAGAGACGCCCAATCCCGGCGAAGAACGAATTATGGTACAGAGCCCAAAAGTGGCCACCTACGATTTAAAACCGGAGATGAGCGCCGAAGAAGTTGCCGACAAACTTTGTGAACAGCTTACGAGTGAAAAGCACGATCTTGGCATTCTAAATTTTGCCAACCCCGATATGGTGGGCCACACCGGTGATTTTGATGCCACCGTGCAAGCCATCGAGTTTATTGACAAACAACTGAAAAAAGTTGTAGAAACAGCACAGAAACACTCTTACAGCGTTGTTATAATTGCCGATCACGGTAATGCCGATCAGATGATTCAGCCTGACGGCAGCGCCCATACGGCTCACACAACTTCCCTTGTTCCCGTGGTAGTTGTAAGTCAAAAAAATATCGAGTCATTAAAAGATGGTAAGCTGGCTGATGTGTCTCCTACTCTTTTGAAACTGCTCGAACTCGAACAGCCCGAAGAGATGACAGGCACCCCACTTTTCTAAAATTTTTCCACGTATTTTTATGTTGGCAAAACCGGGCAGTCTGCTTGCTTTTGCCACCACTCACCGCTACTTTCGTAACAGAGGTGAACTAAAAAAAATCTTCACTCGTTACGGTACGTAACTCAAACAATCCAAACGAAAGCAGGTCCCGATATGGAGGGTAATTTTTCAAGTAAAGTTCGCGATGTAATCCAATTTAGCCGTGAGGAGGCGCTTCGTCTCGGTCATGACTACATCGGAACCGAACATCTAATTTTAGGAATCGTTCGACTCGGAGATGGAGTTGCAATACGGATTTTAAAAAATTTGAATTGCGATCTTTTTAAACTTAAAAAAACAATAGAAGATACCGTACGAGGAACCGGAGGAACCGTAACAGTGGGAAATATTCCACTAACCAAGCAGGCCGAAAAAGTTCTTCGCATCACCTATTTAGAAGCAAAGCTATACAAGAGTGACACCATAGGAACCGAACACCTTTTGCTGTCGCTGCTTAGGGACGAAGAGAATATTGCTGCACAAATTCTGCAGCAGTTTAGCGTCTCTTACGATGCCGTAAGAGAAGAGCTGGACCTGATTATTTCAGGAAATGCTCGCGATACTGATAGCGGAAGTTCATCAAAACAGACAAGTGCAAGTGTACCCTCTTCACCGAAAGGGTCACAATCATCAGGAAGTTCAAGGGAGAAGAAAATGGAAAAATCAAAAACACCGGTACTCGACAATTTTGGGCGAGACCTTACTCAACTTGCTGAAGATGGAAAGCTTGACCCCATCATCGGCCGGGAAAAAGAGATTGAACGTGTAGCCCAGGTATTGAGCCGCCGGAAGAAAAACAACCCGGTACTTATTGGCGAACCCGGTGTTGGTAAAACTGCCATTGCCGAAGGGCTGGCATCGCGTATTAACGAGAGAAAAGTTTCTCGTGTACTCTATGAAAAACGTGTAATCGCGCTCGATCTCGCTGCACTTGTGGCCGGCACAAAATATCGCGGCCAGTTCGAAGAGCGAATGAAAGCGGTAATGAGCGAGCTTGAAAAAACTGAAAATGTAATTCTCTTTATTGATGAACTCCACACCATTGTTGGAGCCGGAGGAGCAAGCGGATCGCTGGATGCATCAAATATGCTGAAACCGGCACTTGCCCGTGGAGAAGTTCAGGCAATTGGCGCAACTACACTTAATGAATATCGGCAGTTCATCGAAAAAGACGGAGCGCTCGAACGGCGTTTCCAGAAAATTATGGTGGACCCAACTACGGTTGATGAAACCCTCGAAATTTTAAACCAGATTAAAGGAAAATACGAGAAGCATCACAGTGTACGATATACGGATGATGCCCTCGATGCGTGTGTAAAATTAACAGATCGCTACGTCACCGATCACTTTTTGCCGGACAAAGCTATAGATGCTCTTGATGAAGTTGGCGCTCGCGTTCATCTCTCGAATATTACGGTACCTCAACAGATTCTCGACCTTGAGGAAGAGATTGAAAAAACGAGTACCGAGAAAAACTCTATGGTGAAAAAGCAGCGGTTTGAAGAGGCCGCCCGCCTTAGAGATACCGAAAAACGATTGATTGATGAACTCGACACCGCACAAAAAGAGTGGGAAAAAGAGTCAGAAAGCATCGTATACGATGTTAACGACGAAGATGTAGCTTCCGTTGTCGCCATGATGAGCGGTGTACCGGTTAACAAAATCAGCCAGAAGGAAGGACAAAAACTTCTGAAAATGAAAGATGAGCTGAGCAAAAAAGTTATCGGGCAGGACGAAGCAATTGTAAAGCTTACAAAAGCGATACAACGTACACGTGCCGGCCTTAAAGATCCCGCACGCCCAATCGGGTCGTTTATCTTCCTCGGCCCAACAGGTGTTGGTAAAACGGAGATGGCGAAAGTACTTGCCAAATTCCTTTTCGACAAAGAGGAAGCGTTGATCCGAGTAGATATGAGTGAATACATGGAGAAGTTCAGCGTCTCCAGGTTGGTTGGAGCACCTCCCGGCTACGTAGGTTACGAAGAGGGTGGAATTCTCACCGAAAAAGTGCGGCGGAAACCGTATAGCGTTGTACTGCTTGATGAAATTGAGAAAGCCCATCCTGATGTATTTAACATCCTGCTGCAGGTACTCGATGACGGTATCTTAACCGACAGCCTCGGGCGAAAAGTAGATTTCCGAAACACGATCATCATTATGACATCCAACATCGGTGCCCGGGATATCCGTAACATGGGTAAAGGAATTGGGTTCTCCAGTTCAGATGGCGCATTTGATTATGCCCAGATGAAATCAACCATACAGGATGCGTTGAAGAAGGTGTTCAACCCTGAATTCCTGAACCGAATTGATGATGTTCTGACCTTTAAGCCGCTCGAAAAAGAGGATATTTTCCAAATCATCGATCTGCTTGCAGAAGAGCTCTTCGACAGAATCAAAAATCTTGGGTTTGAACTCGAGCTTACCAAAGGCGCAAAGGATTTCATAACCGAACAAGGGTTCGACCAAAAGTATGGAGCACGACCGTTAAGGCGAGCCATACAGAAATATGTTGAAGACCCGCTGGCAGAAGAGATTCTTGAAGCAGAGCATCCCGAAGGGTCGGTTGTAAAAATCAAAATGAATAAGTCCAGAGACGGGCTTACATTTGATTGGACCGATGCGGAACCATCTGATGACACGGATGCATCATCGGACTCGGATGATGGGGATTCTGAAGAGAAAGCAAAAGCTAAATAACGTCTACTTAATTTATCAAAAAGCCCGTTAGTGAAAAGCTATCGGGCTTTTTTGTTTTAGAATTGGGTTGATATATTCAGCGGCCTGTTCACACCACTCAACAAGTACGAATGACTGCCTGACCGTTCAATTTGGAGTTGTGATCGGTTCAAAAATGATAGTGAGTGGCCAACATCCTGCCGGCTGATTTGCCGCTGCCCCAGGTGAACAGCTACGAGCTCCGGATCTGAAATTTCACCATTCTGTTCGGCTCCATTCAACGTCATAACAATTTCATCTTCCGGATGATATGTACCAAAAACAACACTGCTTCTTGCCGTAGAGCTTCCAAGCCGCTCACTCGTTTGTGTATCATAAACCTGCACTCTTGAACCCGAAAAGATCGTTAGGTAGCCGCCGTCTCCCGAAAGATTAACACCATTCAGATCCATTTCAGTCTCCATTGAGTACAACTCATTGCCAAATCTGTCATAAACTGAGACGGCATCATCCGTCCCTTCAGCTTTAGAAATCAACGTAATAAAACGTCCGTCAGGATCTACATTCAGTGACGATATCGTTCGGCTGTTATTCTCGTAGAAAACAAATGTATCCTCCTCACCGAAAACGAGTGTTGCCCGGGAGGCAGACTCATCACCACGCCGAATTTCGGGATTATACAATACGATAGTACTCCCGGATCGATCTGTTGCCCAACCGGATGCCTGCTCTCCATCCGGACTTTGTGAACTATTTGATACAGAATAGATCTGATCGCCGGCGGCATCAAAAAATGTAAAATTGGCAACATTGTCGCGGGCAATTACGCCACCATTTTCTAAAACGTGCATTCCAATGGTGTCATCGCTGCCATCAAAAAACTCAAGAGATTGGGAGGTCAACTTAACTCCGGAGTGGTCATATATCGTGGAGCTCAGATCGCCATCAAACGCAATGACGCCAACCTTACTGCCTTTAACTGATAAGCTATAGCTGATTGGGGTTTGAACCTTGATCTCCTCTCCACCACCCTGAAGCGTGATCTGGTTTTGTGTGGCAGAAAACACTCCACTCTGTGTTGGAAATGTATTCAGGTTATTTGATGAATGATCCGAAACAGGATCTACCTGAATAGATTGAGCTGAAAGACTTTGTAATGGGAAAAACAGAAACAGAACTAATACTAAATGCTTCATTTAATGACTCTATAATAATGTTATATTTACGCGCTCCAATGAACAAAAAATTATGAACAATTGCACGTATGCGATATTCGGTAATAATTCCGGTGTACAACAGGCCCGAAGAAGTTGATGAGCTTCTACACAGTCTGACTAAACAAACGTACAAAAGTTTCGAAGTTGTTATTGTTGAGGACGGATCAGACCAGCCGGCAGAACATATCGTAGAAAAATATACCGACCAACTTGATATCTCGTACTACTTTAAAGAAAACAGCGGGCAGGGATTTTCCCGTAATTATGGGTTTAAACGTGCAAATGGTGATTACTATGTGGTTTTTGATTCAGACTGTATCATCCCCGACCACTATTTTGAGTCCGTTAACAAGCAACTGGAAGAGTCGAATTTTACAATAGATTGTTGGGGCGGTCCCGACCGTGCACACGAAACTTTTTCGACTGTACAGAAAGCGATTAACTACAGCATGACCTCCTTTTTTACAACCGGTGGCATTCGCGGACGAAAAAAACAGCTTGGCCCCTACCACCCCCGGAGTTTTAACATGGGAATATCAAAAAAGGTATTCGAAAAAACCGGCGGATACCGAATTACACGAATGGGTGAAGATCTTGAATTCAGCATCCGTATAATTAACGAAGGGTTTCGATCTGTTTTGATCCCCGATGCCTACGTTTACCACAAACGCCGAACAAGTATGCTCGATTTTTTCCGTCAACTCCATTTTTTTGGGCGAGCAAGAATCAACATCAACCGGTTTCACCCCGGGCAGATTAAATTGGTACACCTATTCCCGCTCTTTTTTCTGATCGGTATCGTGCTTATACCCATCACACTGATGGTTTCGCAACCGATTTTTTATGCATTAGCCACCGCATACGGTATCTATACGATACTGCTATTATTTGAGTCATTCATTAAGGAAAAACAGATAAAAGTCGCTATTTTATCTGTTGCGGCCGGATATACTCAGCTATGTGCTTACGCCATTGGATTTATAACAGAAATGTTTCGACGCCAACTGTGATAAAGGAAATTATTTCGGAATTGAGATTGCATTCAGAATTGAAATATTTTATCTTATGATTCTTTTGAGAAATCGAAAAAGTCATTGCGGAAAATAGCCCGCAGCAGTTATTTTGACATATTGATTTTCCGACTCGGGGAGTGGCGCAGTTCGGTAGCGCATTCGCTTTGGGAGCGAAGGGTCGCAGGTTCAAATCCTGTCTCCCCGACATATCACCGACCACATGATTTTTTGTTGGTTGGCTGTACCTTAATTTATTGATTCGACATCGGCGAGATAGCTTGAACAATTGCGAAAGCAGTGCTTCCGCGGTTCAAATCCTGTCTCCCCGACTTATTTTTAGGGACTCACACACTTGTGTGAGATGCCCGACAGTGGTTATTCGTTAATCGTTGTTCGCCCGTAACGTTTATTGAACCCAATTCAATTACAACAAGAGTTGCGAATAACCAATAACGAATAATCCAGTTAAGCGCCCGTAGCTCAACTGGATAGAGCAACTGCCTTCTAAGCAGTAGGTTACAGGTTCGATTCCTGTCGGGCGTACAGATAACATTTATTGAGTTAACAGGCGACATGGCCGAGTGGTTAGGCAGAGGTCTGCAAAACCTCGTACGGCGGTTCGAATCCGCCTGTCGCCTCATTTTTTTGATTTATTGATTTTCTAATGCCGCGTTCGTCTAGGGGTTTAGGACGCCGCCCTTTCACGGCGGTAACACGGGTTCAAATCCCGTACGCGGTACACAAACCACAGTACTCAGTACTAATAGTTTTTCAGTATACAGAATCTACTGTTTACTGATCACTGACACACTGTAAAAACTGTAATTGTTACATGGAGCCCGTAGCTCAGTAGGTTAGAGCGCTAGGTTGTGGCCCTGGAGGCCGTGGGTTCGAATCCCATCGGGCTCCCATTTTTATTGATTTTTTTTCGATCAGCACTCCGATTGCCACACAGTCAGTAGCTGATCACCTAATGCCGCGTTCGTCTAGGGGTTTAGGACGCCGCCCTTTCACGGCGGTAACACGGGTTCGAATCCCGTACGCGGTACAAATACAAAGCCGCAAAGCATATGTAACATATCGCTTTGCGGCTTTTTTTGTTTTTGATATAAAATCGAACCCACCCCTCACCCTTTCCCGGCTTTTCATTCTATAGTACATACTCAAGTACTCCAGATTTCGAATGATTTTGCATATCCTTAGTTCCAATAGTAATGCGGGCAACTTTACTTATTTAAACCAATACACTATTCTTTAGGTGTTCTCCATCAACCAAACTTATTGCAATGTCACCTATAAAAGCATTTCTACCCTTTCTATTATTAATTCTGTTTGCCGGTTGTGAATCGGAGTCACCCGATTTCGCAGACCTTGTGTTAACCAATGCAACTGTCTGGACGGTGGATGATGACATGCCCGAAGCAGAGGCCGTTGCCATCCGTAGTAATGAAATTATGGCGGTGGGATCAGCAGATGAAATATCCGAACTTGTCACCCATAATACAGAAGTCATCGATCTTGACGGTGCATTTGTCCTCCCCGGATTTAACGACAATCATGTTCATTTTGCCAATGCCGCTCGGTTCCTTGAATTCAATATCATGCGCACCTCCACTCAGGATGAGTTTGTGGAACGGATCGAAAACGTGGTATCCCGCCTGAATGAAGGCGAATGGATCCTTGGCGGATTTTGGGGTGCCTATGATGACTGGGAATTCGGAAGCCCCGGTACCGGTGGCGGTGAACGGTTCACCCCGGAGATGTCACTCGTTGAAGAAATCACCGAAAATCATCCCATATTTATACAACGGTTCGACCGTTCGGAATACGCCGTAAACCGAAGAGCGTTGACAGAAGCCGGGCTCGATCCGGATAATCCCGAAGCGGCCGGAATTGAGTTTGAACGTGACGAAGATGGAAACCCTACCGGAACTGTGAAGGGCGACCAAGTCGCTGAATTTTTCGGTGAGTTTACACCTGACGATTTCTCCTTTGAAAGACGAGTGCAGCAGACAGTAAATGCACTGGCTGAAATTCGTAAATACGGGGTAACCAACGTCAGCGATATGTCGGACGATACGCAGGTTGAGATTTATGAAATGCTCCGTGACGAAGGGGAACTGACTAGCCGTATCCACTATCGCTACCATCTTGAGCGGTGGGAAGAGCTTGCTGAAAGCGGTATTGAAATTGGCTCGGGAGATGAATGGATTCGTCTTGGATCCCTGAAGGGGCATATCGATGGAATTATGGGGAACAGCACCGCACGTTTTTTTGAACCGTACGATCACATGCCGGATGAGCGCGGAAGCTGGCGACGGCTGATGGTAGATGAGGCCGGCGAGTACGATCCGGAGCGATTTTACAGCTACATGCAGCAGGCTGATGAAGCCGGACTTCAACTCACTATCCACGCAATTGGAGATGAAGCCAACCACTTGCTATTGAATATGCTGGAGCGACTGATTGAAGACAATGGCGAAAAAGATCGGCGGTTCCGCCTGGTGCACGCCCAGGTCATGCAAGATGAAGATATTGAGCGCCTTGGTGAACTCGATGTAATTGCAGAAGTGCAGCCGATTCACGCAAGTGACGATATGCGATGGATGGAAGAGCGCATCGGCAGCGAGCGGTCTGAAGGGGCATACGCATTTAACAGTATTCTTGAAAGTGGAGCGGTGCTCAGTTTTGGAACAGACTGGCCGGGGACTGCAGCCGCTGAGTATCATATCAGCCCCATGTATGGACTCTACGCCGCCATCACCCGTAAAACGATGACGGGTGAACCCGAAGGCGGCTGGTTCCCTGAGGAGCGAATCTCGATGGAAGAAGCAATCCGTGCATATACGCTCAATACTGCCTATGCCAATTTTGAGGATGACATCAAAGGAAGTATTACCCCGGGGAAACTGGCCGATATTACCGTACTGGATCAGAACCTGTTTGAGGTTGAGCCGATGAACCTGCCGGATGTAGAGGTACTCTACACAATTGTGGATGGAGATATTGTGTATCAGAGATCAAATTAGATAAAGAATAGACATGGTATTTCTACTGCCTGATCATTTTGCATGGTGGGGCGGCCAAAAATAACTTTCCATTTTAGTTCAAATTACCGGCCCTTAGAAATACCATGTCTGTACAGCAAGGATAGAAAACCCGCAATGTTTCTTTGCCATCTCCGGCAGTTTGGTAGAAATTAATTAGCCTTTGAAAAGAAATAACATTGCGGGTTCTACCCAACTTGTATTTATTGACAGAACTAATCCTTAAACGTCAGTTTAAAAACAACGAGTGCCCCCACCAGTAACAGGGTAATTCCGTTTGCTAAAATAATGGGGAGATCCAGGATCAGCAGGCCGTAAATAAGCCACATTATCACTCCACCGGTAAATATTGAAAATGTACCAAGGGAG
>SKWF01000044.1 GCA_007129085.1 Balneolaceae bacterium
CTGCACCATAACTTCTGTTCAGCCGGCCAATAACCGGATTTTCGGGGTTGGTATTCAGGTCAACGACCGGTGCAAAATTGACATTAAAACCCAATTCTGCCAGCAGATTGGCTTGCCGGGCTGCGTGATATGCAGTGGAGTCGGCACTGTTCAATTCCCCCAGATATTGTGCGGAGGCGGTTTCAGGGAATCCTCGTTCCGGTTTAAGTCTTGCAACCCGGCCGCCCTCTTGGTCAATTGCCACAAAAAGTGGAATTTCTGAGAGGTTTTGAAGGTTTGTATTCAGGGTTGTCACTTGCTCAGCAGAATCGATATTTCGGTTGGGAGTATCTGTAGGCACATCGTAATCAAACAGTATAACCCCGCCGATATGGTGGGATTGAATGTCACGCATGATGTGAGAAGTATCTGCAGCCTCGAAACCATCAAATCCAACCATAATCATTTGGCCGATTTTTTTATCTATCTCCGTTGATGATTGATCTTCGGCAGGCGCACAACCCAAGTTGAACAGTGTTACAAATAAATAAATGGCGGGGGCGATGAAGTGGTTGGCTTTCAGTAAATTCATGACAATTAATGTGGATTAATAGCCTTTTAGAGCTAATTGTATAAGAGTTACAATTGTTAATTTTTTTTAATGTAACAGTTGGGTGGAAAGATTCTCTTTAATAGTAAACGATATAGCAAAAAAGCATGAAGCGCCTTCTATAAAAAACTATTAGGCTGTTTCAGTTAAATGATAAATTAATAACTTCGATCAATAAGTTGGTCGACAAAATTTAAAAATAACCCCGATGATTGAGAGTAATATTCGAAAAGAGGTCGAAGACAAGATCGACGATTATGTACAAGGGAGATTGTCCGCAGAGGAGATAGATGAACTTTGGGCGGAGCTGATTCAGGATGATTACTACCTGGACTACTTGAAAACTGTAGCTGCCCTGAAAAAGATAGCAAATGAAGAGAAAGATCGTGAAACAAAAATTTTCAACCTTTCATCAACACAGAAATGGATATCTGCAGCGGCAGCTATTCTGATGATTGTTGGTTCAATAACGATTTTTAACTTATCCACACAAACCAGTGAAACCATACAGCCGGTAGCTTCTATCGAGCTTGATTACTATCGTTCAGCTGAAGGAACAGCCGTGGAAGGTGAAGTTGGTGGAGAAGTTGTGCGTGAAGCCATTACGGAAGCGAACCAGGGAAATGTTGATGCAGCTGTAGAGCTTCTTGATAGCCAAATTGCAGAAACGGATAACGTTTACGATCAGGCTGAGATGATGATTACGGCGGGATCAATCCTATATAACAGCGGCCGATATGATGAAGCGGTTGAACGTTTTCAATTTTCGATTGAATCGGAAGTGGAAGATGAAATTATCAGAGAAAGAGCCTACTGGTATCTGGGTAATACCTACTTTCAGTTAAATGAGGTAGACCTTGCTAAAGTGGCATTTCAAAATGCTTATGAACTTAATGGTGCCTATAGCAGAGTTGCACAAAGTTACATTAAAGCTTTATCAGCAATCTGATTGCATTAACTTAGGCGGCTCTTCTGTCGGCTAATTTTTCTTTCGATACAAGGATGAGCCCTGCGACAAATGCAAATGCAAGAACCAGCTGTCCGGTGGTGTCGGTTTGATCTCTAATGAGTGGATCGTTATCGCCATTTAGAATGTAAGGCCCCCAAAAGTGTGGATTGGCGTTTTTATGTTGAATGAAATGCACTTTGGTTGCTTGCAGCGCTTTTGATTTACTCTTTCCGCTATTGATGTGCTCGTAAAATATGTCAGCAAAGTCGGCCGCAAACTGATCGTTTACAGACCATGCGTTCAGAACTAAACTTTGTGCACCTGCATATCGAAGCGCACGGCTGATGCCCATAATTCCACTTCCCTGGAGGTGTCGCCCGGTGCCCGATTCACAAGAGTTCAGCATAATCATCCGGTTATTCAGGTTCAGGTCGAACAGCTGGTAGGCGAATAGTTGAGATTCAATCTCATCGTCTGTTCCATTCAGAGAAGATGGGCTCAGGTGCAATCTCGAAAACAGTGGATCACTCTCGGAGATTTCGCTGTGTGATGCCATGTGCAGAATTTTGCTGTTCCCGGCATGTTGGCGAAAAGAGTTGGGTGTGGCGTTATCTTCTATAAACGTATTGGTTTGTTGAAATCTGTTGAGCCGGTTTGATATGGATGCCACCTCACCGGGAGCTTTTGGAAGGGATATCAGATTGCGATTTGTCCGTTCATTTTGGAAATCTGAAATGCCAAACCCGGTAAAGTCATACTGATACTCCGATGAAGTTGACCGCCGGTGCATATCCCCAAGATGGTTAAGTGTACGAATTTGAAAATGTTCAATCATATAGTCCGCCGATCCGTAACTGATTGGAGTATCGGGAGCTTCCCTGGGAATTACATCAATAGGGAGCTGATGAAAATATCCATCGGGCATAACGATAAGGGAGCGTATGGATGGGCGAAGTGCCGAAAGGTTTAAAAACTGTCCTACTTCGTACAGTTTTTCGAGATCTGTTCGTCCCCGGATCATTGCATCTATTGCACCTTCAAAAAGTGCCTTGTGGCTTTCGGTAATCTGTTTTTTCTCAATATCGACGCTGGTTTTCGTAACCCGGCTGACGTAATAGTGGTCGTTAATTTCTGTTATATGGAGTATTTTTTGATGACCGTTTAAATTCCGTTGAATGCTCCAAACCGGGGTTTTATCTTCACGCTCCTCAATGTCCAGATCCTGGGTTAGTTCCCGGCGTTGGGCGTTCAGGCGCTCGAGCTCATTCTGTAACTGCAGGCGATCCGAACCGGAGGCAGTGAATAGCTTTTTCCGAATCTCATCCATCTCCTCCGTAATTTGACGCTCCCGGGCCAACTCCTCTTCCGATAACCGAGCCGATTTCACAAGCGGATTTTCGAGAAGGGTAGCGTCATTAATTGTTTTTACCCGGTCCAGCAGGGTAAGTGCTTCCGATTGCCGGTCACGCTTAAGTAGAAAATCTACATACGACTCAAAAAGATTCAGGTACTCTTGCTCCACCATCCAGTAACCCGACTCAAAATCTGCAGAATTTCGCGCACGTTCCAGCACCAGGCCGGCGGTACGGGAATAGAGCTCTTCTGCTCCTCTGTAATCTCCGTCCTCAGCAAGGAGTGTGGCCTGCAGGCGTTTGGATTGAACCAGCTTTGGAAACTCCACGACGGAAATATCATGAGCGAGGAATTCTTGCAGAAGCCGTTGTGCTTCTCCTCGGTTTCCAAGCAGGTATTCCACATTCGCAATTTGAAGCAGGATATCGAGGTAGGCAGGAGTATTGAGTTCTGACGACCAATCCGAAATAATACCGGTTAAAAGCTCCCGGCTCTCAGTATACTCTTGGTTTTTATTCAAAAGCTTGGCCTTTTCGTACAACACACGAACACGGGTACGAATTTCTGTTTCCGAGTTGAAGTGAGACTCGGCTTTTTCTAAGTATGATTTCGCACCATCAACATCGTTTAAATACTGATCGAGATAGACCGCTTTAGAATTATAAACACTTATTAAATTATCTTCATCTTCTAAGTCAAGAGCTAACTCTTCAGCAAGATCGATATACTGTTCAGCTAAATCCCAATTTTTGTTCTTGCGGTAAAAAATGTGAAG
>SKWF01000236.1 GCA_007129085.1 Balneolaceae bacterium
ACATCACCAACCATTTCAACTTCTCGGATACTCGATGCGGCCTCAATATCATCCTGCAGCCTTTCTGCCACCTCTGTTAACCGCGACAACGGGTAATCAGCCGCCAGGTTTACCGTCATAATCGGGAAGTCATCCAGGTCAATTTCTACAATAAACGGCTCTTCTGCCTCCGGCGGAAGCTCTGTTCGTGCAAGATCCACACGCTCCCTCACGCGCTGGCTGGCTACATTTAACGGAACGTCCAGATCAAACTCCACAACCACACTACTAAACCCCTCGGTTGTAGTCGATACAATTTCACTAACACCGTTAATTCCCTGAAGCTCCCTCTCAATTGGTTGTGTTACGAGTGATTCCATATCCGACGGTGAAATTCCGGGATATACCGTATTCACAATAAAAATGGGAATTTCAATAGACGGGTTCGACTCCTTGGGAATTGAGCTGTAGCTAAAAGCCCCCGCTACAACGAGTATGGCCGTAAGCACGATAATTACCGTGCGATTTTTGATCGTTAACTCAGTTAATTTCATTTGTTACTACTGTTGATATCACAATTATAATTTCATGAACAAGTGCCAAACCCGACGGGCAATACTCGCCCACCAATCAAAGGTTTGCTAATACGACACAAAGGGCCTGTCTGATTGCGATAAGCGCTCAGCTCTTTCAATACTCGTTTGATTACTCAGAATATTCAGCCTATCTCCTTCATTCAGATTTATCATTCCGGAAATAACAATTTCATCTCCCGGTTCAATACCCGATACAATTTCTACAAGCGCTCCTGATGCCCGGCCGGTTTCAACATCTACAAGGTTCGCCACAGGATGACCATCCTGCTCGGTAACTCTGAATACATTAATACCCGTTTCACTCCGCAAAACAGCCGTACGAGGAATAATCATCGCATTTTCTATCGTACTCCGCTTAACCCTTACATCAGCAATCATATCCGGTTTAAACAGCTGATCTGAATTACTAATCTCAACTTCCGCGGTATAGGTTCTTGTTTCAGGATCAATAACATTTCCGGCGTACGAAATTTCACTCTCTACGGTATGGCCTGATGAACCCAGACGAACCACTACAGGGCTTCCCTCCACAATCTCGCCGGAATAACGCTCAGGAATTCCAACCAAAACTCTCACCCTCGATGTATTTACAAGTCTCGCAACCGGCATGCCCGGGCTAATCAATTCACCCCTCTGGATCATCCGATCTTCAATACGGCCACTAAAAGGAGCTTCAATATTTACATCTCTCAATTGCTTTTCCGCCTGTTCGAGCTGAGCCTTTGCTTGATCCCGCTGAGCCTTGGCATTCTGAAAATCCTGGGTACTAATTATAGAATCAGCATGGAGAGTTTCCATCCGGTTGAAGCTATCTTCAGCCAGCTCATAAGCAGTTTTAGCCGAATTGTATTGCGCCTTAATTATTCTATCATCGAGCTGTGCAAGTACGTCACCTTCATTCAGTCTCGCTCCACGATTGGCAATTTGCAGAATTCTGCCCTGCGTCTCTGCAGAAATCAACGCATCCTCCAATGCCTCAACTTCTCCTGTCAGGCGTATAAAATCATCGAAGTTATCTGCTTCCATACTTATGGTTTCCACAGATACCTGACGTGCAGTTTCCGGCACATCATCACTGCCATTTTCCGCCTCATCTGTACATGAAACCAATAAAAGTGCTGCAAGACCAACAAAAGCCAGCTTAGAAAAAATGTTCAAACTCATTTCGATTTTTCGTTTAATTATTTGTATCAATTTAATATCGGTTCGCCTAATGCCATTTTATATTTACTCTGTGCCACGAGGTAATCATGAACAGCCGCTAAATAGTTTTGACGACTTTGATCGAGAAGTGATGAGGCCTGCCGCTCTTCCAACGCCGTTCCGGCACCTTCGCGCAGGCGGGTTACTGAAAACTCGTAGTTAAGCTCTGCCTGTTCGAGGTTACGCTCCTGGCTCATAATCCTTTTCATCGCTGTCTCCAGGTCATCAATTGCCTCTTCAATCTCCAGATGTATCGCATTTTCTTGTAGGTCCAGGTCAATTTCTGTTTGTCGAATTGCAATTCGGTCTTGCTGTACCCGTGCCCGCCGCTGGAAACCATCAAAAATAGACCAGCTTAGCTGAATACCTACGGCCATTTGAGGCTCCCAATAGGCATCATCAAAAAACTGGCGCTCTCTGGATTGAAACGTAAAATCTTGCCCTTCAACCTGTGTTATATCTGTTCGGTTAGATGGCACAGACCCAATATATGCCGCATTGGCAAATGCATTGATCGTCGGTAGATATTGAGATTTTGTAATACTCTTTTCCACTTCCTGGAGTTCTCGCATTCCTTCGGCTTGCCGTAAATCGGGTCGTTGCTGCAGGGCAACCTCATGGGCCGACTCAGGATCCAAATAGTCAAGAGGCTCCATATCGTCAAAATCTAATGAACCTCGTAAATTTACGGTTGTCTGCGGTGGAACGCCCAGTTGCAGTGCAAGATTTTTAATAGCCTGCTTCGTACGGTTTTCCGCCTCAATTAAATCTGTTTCCAGATTCACCAGTTCCACTTCGGCACTCACCCTGTCAAACCTTGATGCCACTCCTGCCTCTACAGACTTTGCCGTCTCTTCAGCTGTTTTCCGTAACCGTTCTACACTCGCTTCCAGTACTTCTTTCTGCTCTTGGGCTAGCATCGCTCCATAGAAAGTTCGCCGAATTCCATCGGCAACTTCCTGGCGTTCTCTTTCATGGCCATCCTCGCTTACTTCACGTAGTTGACGAGCCCCTTTAATAGCTGCAAAAGCCGCACCATTATAGATTGTTTGCGTTACGTTTACACCAAAGTTAAACTGGTTCTCTACAGCGAAAGGGTTATCCCCGGCTCCGGGAGGTGTAATTCCCGCATCTTGATACCCCTGGGCCTGCCGTTCCATATACTCATCAAAAGGAATCGGCTCGGTATCATCATCACCATCCGTCCTGGCTCCTTCGTTAAAAGCCAGCCAGTCGATAGCGCCAAATGAGTCGAACAGCCCGCCGGCATCCGATCCCGCAAATGGATTTGGCGTTATAATGCTTCGGGTATATTCACCTGATGAACTCACCTGTGGATATAAACTACCCCACGCCTCCCGAATTTGAGACTCCGCCATCTCTATATCAAGCAGGCCTCGCCGCAACATATGGTTATTTATAAGAGCAATTTGAATGGCTTCATCAACCGTAACTGTAATTTCATCCGGCATATGTTCGGCTGAAAATTCATTTGTTTCCTGGGCAAATAGTGCCGTTGGAATTCCTATCACAAATAACAGATAAACAGTTAGAGATTTAAACATTTTGTACATATTCACTTTTTGACTGCTATTTCTTCTTAACAAGATTCAAAGTTTTCTACTACGTCCGGTTACCGGCAAAGTTTCAGATAATTTGACTGAGAGTCATTTACTTTTCAAAAGAGCCGCGCTAATTAACTGAATAAAATTCTCAATCAGCGATTCGAGTTCAAACTCAGCTTCTTTCATCGGCCCGTGGTCCACACCTTTCTGATTTAAAAATGCCATATTAATAATTCCTTTGGAAGCGCCCCAGATGATGGCCCCCAGTTCTTCAGGTTTATACCGGTCTACTATAGACTGATCCTGCATACCTATCTGCAGCGCTCGAACGATATACCTCATCGCTTCTTGAGCATTTTCACGGCACCTTGTAACTAACTCGGAAGAGTATGTTGACTGATCGTTCATTAACCCCTCATAGTAGTTAAATGCCTGAAAATAGTGAGGGTGAGCAAGTACAAATTTCAGATATGTATGCCCCAGTCTTTCAATCATCTTCAATCCGGTGATATTTTCAGTGATCACCTTAGCCAACTCTGCGTTCAGCTTACTGGAACCCCGCTCACAAACAGCGAGATAGACCATCGCCTTGCTTTTGAAATGGAGATATAGAGTTCCTTTCGCCACTTCCGCTTTTTGAGCGATCTCATCCATTGTGGCATTATCAAACCCCTCTTTGGAGATCACATCCTCGGCAGCATCAATTATATATTCTCTGCGGCGCTTTCGCTCCCGCTCTTTTCGTGACGGTTTTTCCATTTTCTACTTTATGACTACGAGTCAATTTTTGAACAATGGTCACAAAACTATCCTTTTTTACGGATCGTTCCTAACATTTTTTCCAACTTCTTATCCAAATAATTTTAAAAATATAAGAGTATAGAAAGCCGACTGTTTATGAAGGATTTACAAAGGTGAGAAATAGTAAGCGTCCTGATTTTGAACCAAAAGAAATGCGCTCGGTTCAGTTATGTTCCTTTTAAAATATGGCCAAGGTCGAGTTTATGGATAGGAATGATATATTTATTCGCGAAAGCATCTTTTTCGATTCCCAACAGTCCGGTAGCTCTAAAATCAACAATGGAATAACCTTCTGCTGTATCCACAACTTCGCCTATTCCATAATACTCAGGTGATGGGCCGTAGTAGACTAAATCCCCCCGCTGAACTGCATTTACAGCTCTCCTGTGATACGGTAAAATTACCGGGAGCAGATCCAGCCTGTAAGAGAGTCGTCGGTTTTTTGTAGCCATCTACATTCAATTCTGAAACGTAAGTATTCGTGCTGTTTTTCCCGTCGGTTTAATAGTAACTGATTTATAATTGGCAGGCAAAATGGAATCAATCCTCTCCGGCCATTCGATGATGCAAACGCCCCCGCCATAAAAATATTCTTCAGCCCCAAATTCCAAAGCCTCTTCAGCATGTTCGAGCCGGTAACAGTCAAAATGAAAAACAGGAAGATCACCGGAATATTCGTTTACCAACGTGTATGTAGGACTTCTGACCTCAGCCGGATCAATTCCCAGGGATTTCACAAACCCTTTTACAAAATGGGTTTTACCGGCACCCAAGTCTCCATACAGGCAGATAACATCACCGGGTTTTACCCCCTGCCCAAATTCCGAGGCAATCTTAATCGTCTCCTCTTCACTGTTGCTAACCACCTCTTTCATACGTCAAGATCGAGGTTTCATCGTTGCAATTGGGAGTATCATCTCTTCCATGGAGGCACCACCGTGCTGAAAAGTGTCACGATACATATTCTGAAATTTGTGATAGTTTGTTGGATAAACGAAATAATAATCCTCCTTAGCGATTATATAAGAGTTTGCAGGAGGGTCAACCGGCAGCATATACTCATCAGGATTATCAATATAGATGGCAGCATTCTCCTCGGCTTTCAAATTTCGACCGTACTTATACCGTAGGTTTGTGGCCGCATCTCTGTCACCAAATACTTTTGTATCGCGCAGAGCTCGCACAGCACCGTGATCGGTACTCACAACTACAGTTACATCTTCCTCGGCAAGCTCTTTAAATATCTGCAGCAGCGATGAGTGCTGAAACCAGGTCTCCGTCAAATCTCTAAACGCCGGCACATCGGGTGAAAGCTGCTTAATGACATCTGAATCGGAACGACTATGGACCAGTGTATCCACAAAATTATAGACGATCGCCGAGAGTGGCGTCTGAGTATAGTCATTAATTTTATCCGCAATTTTCTTACCCTCCTCCGGCCTGATAATTTTCTCATACTTCACTTGATCATCCATGTGATTTCGCTTCAAATATTTTTTAAGAAGCTCCTCCTCATGTTGATTCAGCGAGTGCTCATCTTGTCCCATAGACCACAGCTGCGGATGTCTCGTCTTAATCTCCAGTGGATGAAGCCCGGCAAAAATGGAATTCCGGCTGTAGGGAGTTGCTGTAGGCAAAATAGAGTAGTAAAAATCTGTCTGGATAGAGTAGTATTCCGTAAGAATTTTCTCGAACAGCAGCCACTGATCGTACCGCATACAGTCAATCAGAATAAATACCACTTTGTTACCATCCTTCATCTCCGGAAAAACTTTCGTCTTCAGCATATCGGGACTCAGCATCGGCCGTCCATCTTCTTCTTTACCAAGCCAGCTTTTATACTCAAGCTCTATAAATCGGCCAAACGCTTGGTTCGCTTGCTGAAATTGATCCTGCAAAACCTGTTGAAGCCCCTCATCACTATCTTCGAGGTTCATCTCCCAGTGGGTAAGCTGCTTGTAGATATCAATCCACCCTTTCCAATCGGTCTGCTCATTAAATCTGGACGACAACTCGTTAAAGTTCTTCAGATACGTTTGGGCAGATTTCTCGTTTTCAATTCTACGCTTATCAAGCAGACGTTTTACCGTTAGAAGTATTTGATTGGGGTTAACCGGCTTGATGAGGTAATCGGATATTTTACTCCCGATTGCATCTTCCATAATCGACTCTTCCTCACTTTTGGTAATCATAACTACCGGTAGTGAAGGCTGAGCATTTTGGATTTTTTCGAGTGTGGCAAGACCATCCATTCCCGGCATTTGTTCATCAAGGAAAACGATATCGAACACCTCCTCATTAATCATCGAAACGGCGTCTTCGCCATTTGTGACAGGAGTGATCTTAAATCCTTTATTTTCAAGGAAAATGATGTGTGATTTTAGCTGATCAATCTCGTCGTCAGCCCATAGAATGTGATTTGCCATAATAATCTGAGGTGGTTTATTTAGGAGTAAAAATACAGATTGCCACCCGAGATAAGAAATGGTAAAATCTAAAGCTCAATTAAATCTTTTATTTGAGCAAAACGTGCTGGGCCTATGCCTCTAATCTCAAGCAGTTGCTTTTTTTCGGTAAATTCACCATGCTCTTCGCGCCACTCAATAATTCGCTGGGAATATGCCGGGCCAACTCCCGGAAGCTCCTGCAATTTATCGGCACCCGCCGTGTTGATATTTATCTGGGTGGAAGCCTCGTCTTCGGGCTCTGTTGTGTCGCTTTGTACAGGAATGAGCTCAATTTGTTGCATATTTTTCTCATCCCGTCTCTCCGGGTTTTCATCAGGTGTATATCGCGCCATAATTGCTTCTACTTCCTGTTCCTGTGCTTGGCTGCGTTCATGGAACAGCTGCTCAAGTTCTGCATAAGATTCTTCACTATAGTTCGGTTCCGGCGAATGCAATAACAGGATAGATGACAGAATCATCGCTGAGATTGTCAGGGCTGTTATAATCCTGCGTTCACTCCTCTTAATTTGTAACCGATCGAGTAAAAAGAAGATTTTTCGTTTCATAGTTTGTCTCCATTAAGTTCATCCTTACTTTTATGAACCTTTTAAACCGATATCCTTACAGTTTATATGAGTAATAATCCGAGTTTTTTTAGATATGGGGGGCAGAATGTTGCCTTTTACAAAGTTGGCGCCGGCAAACCATTAATTATTCTTCACGGGTGGGGGAGTAGTTCTGATGTGATGCTGCCACTCGCAGAATCATTAAGTGATGTAAGAGAGTCGCACCTCATTGACCTGCCGGGATTTGGCCGGAGTGAAGATCCACCCACTCCCTGGGAAATTCGCGACTATGCCGATATGGTTCTGGCTTTTACAGATGAGAAATTCCCAAACCAAAAGGTAGACCTACTTGTACACTCGTTTGGAGCGCGAGTTGTGTTAAAAATATTGTCGGATTCAGCGGTATCTAACAAATTCGATAATATTCTTATTACCGGTGGAGCCGGCCTTAAACCTAAACGTTCTCCCTCCTATTACTTCAAAAAATATACCGCCAAAACTCTAAAGTTACCCTTTCTGTTCTTGCCGAAACCGCTGAGAGAAAAAGGCCTGAATAAGCTACGGGAAACTTCACTTTGGAAATCACTGGGTTCTTCCGACTATCAAAAGTTAACCGGTGTCATGCGCCAAACATTTGTTAAATCGGTTACCGAATATCTCGATTCAACCCTTCCCAGCATTAACCACAATGTACTTCTGCTTTGGGGGGAAGATGACGGAGCAACACCTTTAGATCAGGCAAAACGAATGGAGAAAGGGTTAAAAAATGGAGCTTTGGTTACAATTGAGAATGCAGGGCACTACGCCTTTCTGGATCAACCCGCCCAATTCAGTGCCATAGCACGGGCATTTTTTGAATAGCTATTTCATTAAAGCTGGCCAATCAGTAGTTCAGCGAGTTCATCTCCAAGGTGATCTCTTAAATGATCACGATATGTTTCTGAGTGAACATATCCTCCATCGTGATCAAAAAACTCATTAATTACATCTTCCCACTCGACCCCTCTAGGCATAATTACGCCAAACTCCTCTGCCAGTTCATCGCCTACTCTATGGCGAACCAATGGAGCACCTTGATCGGTTGCCCGCCAAAAGTTATAGATATCTACGTAGGCAAAATAGTTCTCTTCCTCGGCTGTTTTTTCAATTATTTCGGCATTGGAATGAGCCATTTCAATCTCTGAACTTGGTAAATAGCTCTGCAAAATTTCCCTTATACGTTCTTCATGCAGTGTACCTTCAAATGCAAGGCCTCTCAAGCCGTTAAATGCCTCGGGAATTTCATCCATATCGTCAATCTCCGACACGCTGTTATGGGTAATCAGCACCGCAATATTGTTAAGATAACTGGGGCTAAACGCGAGTTCCTCTTTCCTCTCCTCGGTAATCGTAACATTTGCCACACCAAATACGCCCGGTTTGGCATTCACTACTGTATCATAGAAACCGGAAAAGCTCTCTATAGCTTCAAAATGAATGTTCAAATTCACGTTATGCTCTGCTTCTACATACCTCGCGAAGTCTCTCATCAACTCAATTGTTACACCGGTTAGATCTCCATTTTCATTTACATAGGAAAATCCTTCGCTGGGCACGTACAGCACCGTAATGTTTCCACCATCAAACTCTTGAACATCACCCCACGATTCTGCCAAATAATCGCCTTCTTGACCTGTACATGAAATCGTTGCCAGTAGTATTATTATCAATAAACTTAATCTACTCATAAATATGAACCTGTTACTTTTATCGATTTTTAAACAATTAAAGTAACAATTTACCGGTTTATCGTTTCAATTTTTTGCCGGACATAAAAAAAGCCACGCCGAAAAGGCGTGGCTTATACAAAATCGGTTAAAAACCAGATTTTTAGTCGTAAATCAGGCTTTCTACTTCAGTAGCACTCAATCCTTTAGGAGTCTCTTCTACTGAAAATTCAACAGCTTCGCCGTCTTCTAAGCCTTCTTGAAAACCTAAGTTTTCAATGTTATTTCTGTGAACAAAAATATCTTTTCCGCCTTCGTCAGGTTGAATAAATCCAAATCCTTTCTCTGCGTCAAACCATTTTACTTTACCTTGTTGCTTACTCATATCTATATAATATATCTAATTTATACACCTAAGTGTTCATCTAATGAAAAGAAGGGCGTTACCGTGTCGTTTCCAAAAAAATTACTATGTACCGTAGGTGGGAATTTTAATTAACATTCCTAAGTTAAAGGTTATTTGAACCAATATCTATTTTAATCTTATAATGTTTGGTAATAAAAACAGGGGCTGCCTTTAAAGCATCCCCTGAAGCTATATATTTTTTATTGAAGTGCACTGTTTCGAAAACTCGTACAGTTGCCCTCCTCTTTACCATTTTCTTCACAATCCTCGCGCTTTTCAAAACCTTGTTTAGAGAACGCTTCGATATCGCCTTTTTTATTTGTTCGTCTCCATCGCCATTCGCCTTTTACATCCTGGTAAATTTCACATTTCGGCATAGTTTTAAACCTTCCTGTTTATTGATCTGTTCTAATGAAAATTAATTTTTCGTAGAAGAGCCCTATTCTGAGCTGCCTTTTGGAATACTGTATGATGTAAAGCAGGTAAATATTGTGCGGGCTTTCTTTTTTCAACTGCTTACATACAAAACCCTTACTTTATAATAACGAAAAGAAGTGCATAAATTTCAAAAAACTAACGCAGAACTCCTAATTATGGATTCGACAACTACCTACAAGCTTGCTGTTTTGATTGATGCCGATAACGCACAACCCTCCATCACAGAAAACCTACTTGCGGAAATCGCCAAATATGGCACAGCTAACGTAAAACGAATTTACGGCGACTGGACGCAACCTCAGTTAGGTAGCTGGAAAGAGCTTTTGTTGCAACACTCCATCCAGCCCATCCAACAGTTTGGGTATACAAAAGGAAAAAACTCTACCGATAGTGCACTAATTATAGACGCAATGGACTTGCTCTATACCGGAAAGTTTGATGGTTTCTGCCTGATTAGCAGCGATAGTGATTTCACTAAACTCGCTGCCCGAATTCGTGAAGCGGGGTTAAAAGTGTACGGCTTTGGGGAGGAAAAAACACCGGACCCATTTGTAGCAGCCTGTGATAAATTTATCTATACCGAAGTACTGAAAGTAGATAAGGATGAAAAAGGAACGAAGAAGAAAAAGCCGCCAATTAACGAACTCAAACAAGACACAAAGTTAGTTAACCTTGTAAGAAACGCCATTGAAGCTTCTTCTGATGAGAGCGGTTGGGCTCATCTGGCCCCGGTTGGCAGCTATATTGCAAAACAGTCGCCCGGGTTTGACCCTCGTAACTACGGCTACCAAAAACTAGGGGAGCTCGTAAAAGCGATGAACCTGTTTAAGTTCGACTACCGCTCAGTTGGCGAAGGACAATCTGAAGCCATTTATGTTAAAGATAAACGTAAGTAGAGACGGCGCTCTACTTTCCTCTTTTCTCAACAACCGTGGAGTATGCCGATTTTATTTTTCTTCCGGCAAGAGCTTCGCTGATATTAAACAGATGATCACCAATTTTCTCCATCCTTTTGGTATAATCCAAAAAGATAAAACCGGCTTTGGTTGAATATGTACCATCTTCGAGACGGTTATAGTGCGCGTTTATAAGCTCATCGCGCGTTTTATTAATTTTCTCTTCTATTTTCATCGCTTTATCGAGGTCAAACTCACCGTTATTCTTATCAAGGTTTTTGCGAACGTGGCGAATGGCATCATACAGATGATCGAGCAACACGCCTAGCTCTTTCTTCGCTTCAGGCGGTAAATCAATCCCTTCGTTCTGCATATCCTCAAATGTTTTCGACATCTGGAAATAGAGATCGCCAATACGCTCAAAATCATTAATCATACTGTGCATGGAGCGAATTCGACGAGTCACCGATTCAGTTAAGTTGGCTCCGGAGATCTTTGTTAGATACTCTGCAATCTCCAGTTCAATATTGTCGGTAATCTGCTCACGTTTGGCAATTTTCTTCAGAAATTTCTCGTGCTTTTTCTGCTTTTTAAAGAAGAGCCCCTGGAAACTGAAGTGCATCTTCTCTATCAGCTTGCCGAAAAGTTCAATCTCTTTGTGTGCCTGGGCTATAGAGAGTTCCGGTGATGACATCAACCCGGAGGATATGTATTGAAGCCTAAACTTACTGTCTACATCTTTCTTGTCGGTTTGAACACGCTCCACAAAGCGTATAATGCGCGGTACGAACGCGAACAGTATTAGCACGTTCATCACATTAAATGTAGTGTGGAACAGTGACAGTGCGAGCGTTGCGTTGGCTCTACCGATTTCATCAGCCGCCTCAAATACAGATCCGGCATCAGGAGAGAAGAAGCTCATAATATTATCAATTCCCACCAAGAAGGGCTGTAGCACAATCAACATCCACACCACCCCGAAGACATTGAAAATGAGGTGGAACCTCGCTGCACGTTTCGCATGTACATTTCCGATAATAGCGGCAATATTTGCAGTTACGGTTGTACCGATATTTTCACCCAAAATCATAGCCGCTGCTATTGGAAAATCGATCCATCCCTGGAAAAGCATGACCAGTGTAATTGCCGTAGCTGCGGATGATGATTGAGTTAGAAGTGTTAAAATTGTACCGGCAAATACGAATATTAGAATAGAGCCGAACCCAAACCCGGTTAAACCATCCAGAAACATGAACATTTCCGGGTTTTCATCAATACTCGGAACTGCGTTTTTGATAAATTCGAGGCCGATAAACAGAATACCGAAGCCGATCATCGCCTCGGCTAAACTTCTCAATTTCTCTTTTCCGACAAACATAAACGGGAAAAAGATACCGATGAGCATGATGGCGATCGGGGTAATCTCCATCTTAAAGCCGAAAATTGCGACCATCCAGGCTGTAACTGTAGTACCGATGTTGGCCCCCATAATTACGCCGGTAGACTCTATAAATGTTATTAATCCGGCATTTACAAAACTTACCACCATTACGGTTGTGGTAGTGGATGATTGGGTAACAGTTGTAGCGCCGAACCCGGTAACAATACCACGTAATCTTGTGGTGGTCATCCCTTTAAGAATAGCACGAAGTTTACCACCTGCGACTTTCTGTAAACCATCACTAAAAATTTTCATCCCATAAATGAAAATTCCGAGTGATCCTACGAGCTGTAGAAAGTCAAAAAACGTATAATCCATATATGGTTAATGTGATGTCTGTCGATTGAGGGTTTTTTAAATCACACCCTGCGGTTAAAACAAGACCAAATATAAGGGTTGTTTTCCTCAGTTAAGAATTTTTTACTGCCCCTGCTGCTGAATTAACAATAAGGTAACATACCAATGAATTATCGGAAATCGGAATAGGGATCTATGTTATAAAATGAAGCCAATAGTCTATAAATCGCAGAATATTCAACCCTCAGATTTTTCGGATCTTCAAAAAATGCCTCCGATGCTACGGCAAAAAATTCAGCCGGATCAACGGCTCCATATTCATCCAGGGTTGATTTCCGCCCCCTCTCCATTTTCCATCGGTGATCGCGATACGCTTTGGCAAACGTCCGGTTCCACTCATCATCTCGTATAACATCGCCACGTTCATCAATCCCGGCCGACAACCCGTAACGTTGATCGAGCTGATGAGAAAATTCATGGATAATTAAATTTTGGTGATTCTTCTCATCATAAATTGAATCCGTAATATCCTGCCAAGATAAAATGATATTTCCCGTATCCCACGACTCCCCCTTTCGCGGCTCCCTGCCCTGCGTAACTACACCTGCGGCGTCCTCTTCGTAAACCGGGGCCATGTAATCATCCGGGTAGATGAGTATCGACTGCAGATCAGGATAGTAATCTGAGGGCACTTCCAAGATCAATAAACAAGCGTATGCTGCCACAACTACCTTCATCTCTTCCGTAAGTTGTAGGCCGCCACACCCTTCAAACAGTTTCTCATCCAGGAATATCGTTATTCTCTCTTTCAGCAAATCCCGGTATCGGTTTGGCAGCCGCTGATAGTACGGCACCTTGTATTTCAGGATCTCTTCACGGCGACCGGGAAACGGTTTTCGCAGCAACCATCGGC
>SKWF01000200.1 GCA_007129085.1 Balneolaceae bacterium
GGAGCTTATCCCATGTCATACCCGGTGAACGCATTTTGTGGATGGTAACAATAAAGTTAACACCCGTTAATATGGATGAGAACCCGAGAATAAATATCCCAAGGGTCATCATTAACACATTACCGCCCGTTTCGGCACTGTAAGGTGTGTAGAATGTCCATCCTGTATCTACACCGCCGGTGAAGATCGCAATCAGCGTAAAGATAGATCCGATTGTATAGATGTAAAAACTGGCAAGGTTCAGTCTCGGGAAGGCGACATCTTTAGCCCCCAACTGAAGTGGAAGGACAAAGTTACCGAGTGCCGCGGGAACGGAAGGCACAAGGAAGAAGAAGATCATGATAGCGCCGTGGAGCGTAAATACTTGGTTGTATACGTCTGCATCAATAAACGAACGAGCAGGCGTTAAAAGCTCTGCACGAATGACCAAGGCAAGTATACCGCCTACCAGAAAGAATAGAGCGATAGTTGCTAGATACATCAACCCGATCTTTTTATGGTCTACGGTGGTTAACCAAGCCCATAACCCTTTTTCGGCATTTAGATAGTGATGTTTCGGATTCTCTTCGGGTTTAAAACGCTTAACCCGAAGTTTTGTAATATTTTCTGAGTCTTGTGATGTAGGCATATCCTTATTCTAATGTTTTTATATACTCAATAATATCGTCGATACCACGATCGCTGATAACACCTTGGTAAGAGGGCATTACGGCATCATATCCTTCAGTGATTTTAGCATTTGGATCGATAATGCTTTCACGGATATAATTTTCGTCGGCTGTTACAACTTCTCCATCCTCCAAAGTTACATCACTCATCCAGAGTCCCTGGAAAGAGGGGCCAACAAGACGAGAACCGTCATCGGAATGGCAAGCGTTACATCCGTTTCTTACAACAAGTGCTTCGCCCCGTTCGGCGGGTGGCATATCTTCGTCAATTTCATCACCCGATTCGAGCCATTCATCAAACTCATCTTGTGAGTGGACAATTACTTTAGCATCCATATTGGAATGTTGTGTACCGCAATATTCGGAACAGAAAATGATCGACTCACTGGTTTCAGTAGCTTCAAACCAAAGAGACGTATATCGATTAGGTAAAACATCCATCTTTACTCGGTAATCCGGTATGTAAAGGGAGTGGAGTACATCATCTGATGTCATTACCAATTTAACCGGCCGATCTACCGGAACGTGAAGCTCGTTAACACTTACGGCCCCTGTTTCGTAATGAAACTCCCAAAGCCAGCTCTTTCCAACAACGCGTATTTCATAAGCATCATCAGGTGCTGTGGTTAAATTCATGTAGCCTGAAAACCCCCATCCAAACACAATCATCACAAGAATCAGCGGAATAACTGACCAAGTAATTTCGAGGGTGCTGTTATGGGTTATAACAGGTGTTACGTCATCTTCAGATCTTCTCCTGTATTTCCAGGCAAAAACGATGATGGCGATGGTTATACCGGTAAGTATGATGAGACTTGTTACATTAATGAAATGAAACAATGCGTCTGTCTCGCCCGCAAGCGTACTTTTTGCGGGTGGAAGCATAAATTCACTAAGTCTGTTCATTTCTCAATTTCTATTTTTTGTGGTGATGAAGAAGATCCGCTGTCGCGCCTCCATAAAATCGTGAGAAATATACCCAGAATAAGCATGGTAGCCAAGCCACCAAGTTTCATAATATTCATTGCTACAGGTACATAACTACCCGATGACGGATCGTATGTAAAACAGTATAATATGGCTCTGTCTATGGTTGAACCGATGCGGCCATCAGCGGCCTCGTACAGAGCGTTACGGAGATCGAACTCCGGAATGTTAATCCCGTACAGGTAACGGGTGATAACCCCATTGGGGCTGATCATCATGATGCTTGCCATGTGAATAAACTCACCGGTAGCTTCATCATACCTGTAGTTGAAACCTACAGCATTTGAAAGCTCGGTAATAGCTTCCTGGCTGCCGGTTAAAAAGTGCCAGCCATCTTCGGCTCCGGGACGATCAAGCTGTGCCATTACCTGGCGTTTCTCTTCTGCAGCCTGATCGGGAGTCTCTTCCGGATCAATACTGTAGGAGATAATTGTGTAATCATCACCGGGGTTCCAAGCCAGCTGGTTCACTACTTTAAAGACCGCTTCTATGACCAATCCACAAAGGGATGGGCATTCGTAGTAAAGAGGGTTTAGCAGAACAGGTTTCCCGTCTACCATCAACTCTTCTATAGTTACTGAATCCCCTTCGGAATTTGCAAATCGTAAATCCAGGGGGATGGTATCGCCAAGTTTCTCTTCAACTTCAGTACCTTCAACTTCATTAGGTAAACCCTGATTAAGCTGAGCATAGGAGTTGAGAGCGAACATTGACAACACTGAAAATGCTAAAACTATTTTCAGCGTAAATTTCATACTTCTTTAACCTCTATTCACTGTCTGTGGCCATCCGTGTGATGACGCTATCAATAGGTATTCGATAAACACCCTCTTCAAGATCAACGACCCCGAATGAGTTCAGTTTATTTTGATCGCGTTCCATAATTTGGCCGATTTGGTAATATTCGCTGGATTCTGAAGCAGCTTGTCCGGCACCATCGAATGTATAATCGTAGATATAAAAAATAGCTACAACTATTATTAACATTACACTGGTTCCGAAAATGGACCAAAATGTAAGTCTGGGATAGTTAAGCTTATCCGGAGTTGCGCCAAAATTGTAATCATTGGCTAACTCTTCCGTAACCTCCAGATCAACACTTTCTTCATCATCTGAAGCTTCAACGCTTCCAACACCGGTTTCGTTGATCCATTCTTCAATTTTTGAAACAGAGACGCCATATTTCTTGGCAACATCGGCAATGGATCCTTCTTCACCGGATGAGGCTTCGAGTGCAATCTTTGTCTTTTCCTCTAACGTATATTTTTTTGATTCTTCGCTCATATCAAATCTCAAAAATTATTGATGGTATTGCTTGGTCAACGAGTCAGCCAGTGTTGGGTGGCTCGTTGGTACAATGTTATTCTTTTTGAAAGTACTAAAGAATAGTCCCATAAAGATACCTCCAAGCCCTACAAGGGTAGTGATATCCAACCAGCTAAACGCAAAATTTACATCGTGGAGAACCGGCATTACAATCCAGTGTATTTCTAGGAAGTGTAATACGATTATCAGTATGGATGTATATTTGAGTAGTGTTTTATTGTGTTTACGATCACGGCCCAATAATAGTACAAATGGGATGACAAATCGACCAATTAGCAGGGTGTAGGTAATGTACGCCCAGCTTCCTTCAAGCCTGAAGTAGAACCATAAGGTCTCTTCGGGGATGTTTGCATAGTACTGGAGTAAAAATTGACTAAATGCTATGTATGCATAAAATACGGTGAACCCGAAGAACCAGGCACCCATATCAAATATATGGGATTGTGTAATCGTGTTCTTTAACATTCCTTTATTGTGCAGCCAGAATGTTATCAAAATCATAATGGGGAAAATTGCCTGGAAGCTCATTGCAAACAGGTATACAGGAAACATGGTTGAGAACCAGTGCGCATCAAGAGACATCAACCAGTCAAAACTTGCAAAGGCAAGTGTTAAAGAGAAGAGGAGGATGCCGGGTGCACTTAGTTTTCTTAGCAGTACCACAAGTCCCCAGTCGTTGGTTTTATCCATTTCGACAGACACTTTATGTAGCTTATACCCCAAGTAACCCCAAATTCCAAAATAAATTAACTGCCGAATTATAAAGAACGGCTCGTTAAGATAGGGGACTTTACCCAGCATAATTGGGTCTTCTGCTACGTAAGCAGGATCTGTCCAGGTGTAAAGGGTGCTCATTCCCAGGATGATGGGAATAAAAAACAGAGCCCAGATCCAAAATTTGGATATGAAAGACTCGGGAATTCTTCTTAAAACAGTACCCCACGATGATTTCGTAATATGATGAACCATCAATAAGATCATCGAGGCCAGTGCAATACTTGTAAAAAACGTAAAGCTGGTCAGGTACGAGAAGAAAAATTGTTCGCTATTAAGAAAGAGTCCAACACCACTTGCAATTAATCCGGCTGCACCGATGCCATAGAAGGTTTTCGTTGCATCCAGGTTTGATGGAAGTTGAACAGAGTCGGTTAATTTGGGACTGTTTGAAGCCATTTATTGATTGTCTTTCGCTGCTCGTTAATTATCTGATTGTGCTTTGATAAATTCTATCAAAGATTGAATTTCATCCTCTGACAGGTAATCGTATGCTTGCATAACATTATCGTACCCTTCGGTTACACGTTCTCCGGGGGCTACAATAGATTCATATAGATACTCTTCATCTGCTTCTGCAGTTGAACCATCGGTAAAAGTTCTTTCACTTCCGTAGAGTCCTTCAAAAGTAGGGCCTACGAGCTGTGTTCCGTCAACTGAGTGGCACGTATTACATGCATATTGTGTGTAGAGTGCTTCTCCGCGATCTACCGAAATATCTTCAACATCCTCTTCTTCACCGGCTTCTTCGGCCAGTGCCTCTTGTCGGGCCTGTTCTGCTTCATATTCTGCTTGTAGATCAGCAAGGTCTACATCAAACCGGCCCATATCTTCTTCAGAAGCATTTTGGCTCTGCTGCAGGGCGCGGATGTAAGCGACTATGGCCCATCTGTCTTCAACAGGAATCTGTGAGCCGTATGAGGGCATACTTCGGATACCGTTTGCAATAGCGGAATAGAGCTCACCTTCGGGCATATCGTAGCTGGCACCGCGGTGGAACGTAGGGGCCGGCACGTAACCGTACTGACCTTCCATAATAATTCCCTGTCCATCACCGGTGCCGCCGTGGCAAGCCTGGCAAAAGATATCATACCGCTCTTTACCGCGGTAGAGGAATGATTTGGTTACTTCCATTGGAATTTCATCTACATATTCACCTTCATCATCTACTCCTTCGTATACCGTAGGATTATCACGCATATTACCACGCGAAATAGTTCCTTCAACCGGCATTCTCATGGAACGGTTGTCTTCGAAGAAAGGATTTTCCTGCTGTGCATTAAAGCGCTCCTGGAATGCCATATTTTGCTGCGGCATTACGGGTGGTTTTTCACTTTTTTGGCCACGGCAGCCCATCACGGTAGCCGCGATGAATAGAAGTACTGCGATGTGTGTAGTTGTCAATTTCATAGATAGCGATTACTTAATAAATGATTTGTTGACTCACGACTCATCGTGGATTGTTTCAATATTTTGAGCGCCGGCATTTTTCAGCAGTTTCTCTACTTTTTCAGCATCAAACTGTGGGTCTTCAGCTTCAATACAGATAAAGAATCCGTCGTCGGTTACTTTTTTAAACTGTTCAGAGTTAAAAAGCGGATGGTTGAATTTTGGGAGTCCATTTAAGAAAAACATTCCAAAAACGGCTCCAAAAGCTGATAGCAGAATCGTCAGCTCAAACATAACCGGTATCCACGCCGGGATATTCATTAATGTTTTACCACTAATATTCAGCGGGTAATCATAGACCATCATATAATAGATCATGGCAAATGCCCCGGTTAAACCTACTATACCGTGCCCGAGTACAATCCAGCCAAGTTTAGACTTGTTTAAATTCATCGCCTTGTCCATTCCGTGAACAGGGAAGGGGCTGAATGTATCGTAATTTTTATAGCCGCTTTTGTCTACCAATTTCGCTACATCAATCAGCTCCTTTGGATTTCTAACTTCGGCCAGTATACCGTAAAGGTTGTTTTTTGTAGTACTCATCACTAAGAATTCAATTTTTTAGGTTCAGGCACTTCTACTTTCGGCTCTACGTATTCTCCGTTCTCATCATAGTTGTGGGGATCAGCTTGCGGCATAACTCCTTTCAGTTCTGCTACTGCAATCATTGGCAGGAAGCGCAGGAACAAGAGGAAGAATGTGAAGAACAGGCCAAATGTACCTACATATGTAAGTACGTCCCAGATTGTAGGGGAGTAGTAACCCCATGATGATGGCAGGAAGTCTGTGGAGAGTGATGATACGGTAATCACAAATCGTTCAAACCACATACCGATATTTACCACAATTGAGACTATGAAGGTTAAAGTAACGTTTCTCCGAATTTTCTTTGACCAGAAAAGTTGAGGGGAAATAACGTTACAGGCAATCATAATCCAGTATGCCCATGCATAGGGGCCTGTTGCGCGAATTATAAAAATTGCTTTTTCGTATTCAACCTGTCCATACCAGGCGATGAAAAACTCCATCAGGTAGGCGAAACCTACCATACTCCCCGTTACCAGTATAATCAGGTTCATCTTCTCGATATGGTCTACGGTCATGATATCTTCGAGATTATAAATCTTACGACAGATAATCATCAGGGTAAGCACCATGGCAAATCCTGAGAAAACCGCTCCGGCAACGAAATAGGGAGGGAAAATTGTTGTGTGCCATCCCGGAATGAGGGATACGGCAAAGTCAAATGATACAATCGTATGTACCGAAAGTACCAGGGGGGTAGCCAATCCGGCCAGGATCATGTAAGATTTTTCGTAATTCCACCAGTGGCGGTTACTACCTCTCCATCCAAGAGCTCCAATACCGTACAGAACCTTACCAACTTTGCTTTTAATCCGGTCACGGACGGTTGCAAGATCGGGAACAAGGCCTACATACCAGAATAGGAATGATACGGTCATGTAAGTCGAAACGGCAAAAACATCCCATAACAGCGGACTGTTAAAGTTGGGCCACATTGCCATCTGGTTAGGGAGGGGGAACATCCAGTAAACAACCCAGATACGTCCCACGTGAATAGCCGGGAAAATACCCGCACACATCACGGCAAAAATGGTCATCGCCTCGGCAAAACGGTTAATAGCGGTACGCCAGCCCTGCCTGAATAGGAATAGAATAGCTGAGATAAGTGTACCGGCGTGGCCGATTCCAACCCACCATACAAAGTTAATAATGGCCCAGCCCCATCCTACCGGCTGATTTAATCCCCAAATACCGGTTCCTTCCCAAATCAGGTAGGCAATGGAAACTAAAAGCACTAAAAGCAGCATGTTTGAAATAGCAAACGCAATGTACCACCCTTTAGGAGTGGGGCGCATGTTAATATCAGTCACCAACGCGGTGATACTGCTAAAATCGTGATTCCCCTTCACCAACGCTGGCTCAGGAACGTATTCGTACGTTTTGCTCATGTTAAATCAGTTGCGATTATAAAATATCTTGGTTGAATTAAGTTAGCTCTGAGTTAGAATTACGCAGCTTTCCGAGGTATGATGTTCTCGGACGGACGTTCATCTCCTCCAGCATCACGTAATTTCGTTCATTTTCTTTGTCTTGTGATACTACACTCTCTTGGTCGGTTAAATCACCAAAGGAGATAGCATTTGCAGGGCAAGCCTGTTGACAAGCGGTTTGAACCGTTCCATCAGCCGGCTTTCGCGATCCGGTTTTAATTCTTGAATCGATCTTCGCTCGGCTAACACGCTGAACACAGTAACTGCACTTCTCCATTACTCCACGGAATCGTACGGTTACTTCCGGGTTCATCGCCATTTGAATAACTTCGGGATCGTCTCCGGTTGTTAAATATTCTTTTGTGTAGTTGAAGAAGTTGAAACGGCGAACCTTAAATGGACAGTTATTCGCGCAGTACCGGGTTCCGATACAGCGGTTATAGGTCATTTGGTTCATGCCGTCATCACTGTGCGTAGTTGCAGAAACCGGGCAAACCTGCTCGCAGGGTGCCAGTTCGCAGTGCATACACGGCACAGGCTGGTGGTAAACTTTTGGATTGTCTTGGTCGCCTTCGTAATAGCGATCAGTACGGATCCAGTGCATCGCTCTGCGGCGTCCCACTTCACGTTTACCAACTACCGGAATATTATTTTCTGCCTGACAGGCGATGGTACAAACCCCACAGCCGAAACAGGCGTTTAGGTCAATTGCCATTCCCCATTGTGGTTGGTGATCAGGGCCATACTGCTCATTAAAGAGCGAAACGGGCCCTCGGTCATCACCTTTAGCCAACGCTTGGCTCATTCCGGGAACTTCAAATCCTTTCGTGCTCTCAAAAGATGCAAATTCGGGATTGTCGCGATACTCGTCCATTGTAGCCGACCGAACCATATCTCGTCCTTCAAGATTGTGGTGGTCTTGAACACAGGCAACTTCATACATCTGGCCTGTCGGTTCTACATCGGCAGGTTGGTAGAACATATCGCTGCTGGTTCGCAGGGGATAGGTATCAACTCCAACGCCGTCAGCTACGCGACCAATATTTTCTCGTCCATACCCTGTATATAAGGTGATGGAATCATCTGCATGCCCGGGCTGAACCCAGGCTGCAATTTCAATAGTGGTTTCACCGGCGGAAATTCGCACAACCGGAACATCATTGCTGCTAAAGCTTCTTTCAGGGCTGATTCCGATAGCTGTTGCCGTTGCCGGACTCATAAGCGCTACGTTATCCCACGTAATTTTTGTCATGGGATCGGGCAGCTCCTGAAGCCAGCTGTTATTGGCAAACCGCCCATCAAATAGAGTGGGGTCCGGTTTGATGTTAATTTCAATTCCGCTGTTAGGCTCTGCGGAAATATAGGGTTCAATATCGTTTGCAAAGTTGTTCTGCAGAGAAACACTTTCTGCACTAAAACCAGTTTCAGGGTCAATGCCATCGTGCAGAATGGTATCCCAGCGTCGTGAAAAATTGTTGGGATAGTATTCTTGCCAGGTCTCTTGTACAACCTCGTAGCCCTTACCGGTTTCGCCGGTAAGCAGTGCGTTTAGAAATTCTACATCGCTAATTCCATCAAAGAGCGGCAAAATTTGTGGCTGAATAATTGAGCGTTGTCCCGTAAAGGAGAGCCCATCACCCCAGCTTTCTAAAAAGTGTGCTCTATTTACGTGAACATCACACAGTTTGGATGTCTCATCGTAATAATCGGCGAGATGAATTTTGGTATCTACATTCAGTAGTGCTTCTTCAATATCAAGATCGCCGGGGGCGGTGAATATTGGGTTCGTTCCAACAAATACTACGGAATCGTATCGTCCTGCCGTCATATCCGTTACCGCTTCGGCAAATGCTTCCTGCTCATTTTGCTCAGATCGGAATGGAAGCTGGTGATATGTTACAGTTTCACCGGCATTACCAAGCGCCTGATTAATAGCATGGACTGTAGCATGAAGGGCAGGGCTGTATTCGGCTCCAACGGTTACAATAGACTCACCCCGGTTACTCAACAGTTCGCCGGCAAGTGTATCTACCCAATCATGGTTGGAAAATTCGTTGTTTACGCCGCTGTATGCGTCTAAACCGTTCACGTCGTTAGACAGACGATTGGCGAGCGCATATATAAAGGTCTCAATTTCGGAAGATTTCAGCCGCAGTCGGTGATCGGCATACGATCCGGTAATTGTGAAAGAGTTCTCAACAGAGTAGAGGTGCGACATAGAGTCGTCGGTACTTCTAACTTTTCTCTGCTCCATCAGTTTTTGAGCATTCTCAACACTGTTTTTGTGGGCTGATGGCGTTAGGAAATCATCATCGAGAGAGACAACAACTTCTGCTCTGTCGAAATGATTTACCGTTCTAAGTCTTTGGCCAAATGCCAGGTTAGCTCCCTCAACGGAATTATCTTCCCCAAACGGCTCGTAAGTTACCCAGTTAGCAAATTGAAAATCTGCGAGGAGATCGTTTTTAAGACGATTGTACGTAGGGGAGGAGTTAGCTTCACCTATAAATAGAATATTTTGGTCGCGATCTTCAAGTCGATCGGCCAGGTAGGCTTCAACCTCAGAAATCGTTGCTTTCTCACCATCAATACGTGGGTGGCGGGATCTGTCGGGATCGTACATATTAAGTATCCCGGCCTGGTCATAAATACTTGTTTTTCCCCGGCTTGATGGGTGGTCTTCATTTCCTTCGAGCTTGGAAGGTCGTCCTTCGTTGTTTTCAACAATCAGCCCGGTAATTGTATCCTGGAAAGGAATGCTTGTAGCGTAGTAGTTTGGGTTGCCAATAACTACGTTTTCAGGCTGCTTGGAGTAGGGCATGATTTTCTCAACCGGTTTACGGCAAGATGCAAACCCTGCGAGAGCAATTGAGGCGCCCATAACGCGTAAAAAGCTGCGTCGGGATACCTGATCAGTCATTTCTGAAGCATCTTCAGGGAATTCCCGCTCAGCGTACTTTTTGTACTCCTCGTTCTTCGCAAGCTCGTTTAAGCTTTTCCAGTATGTATTTTGTTTCGTTTGATCACTCATTCTTTGCAGAATCTTAAATTGGAAACTGTTAGGTCGTTCAGTTCAATTACATTAATAGTGGCAGGCCTGGCAGTAGGTAGGCGCATTAATATTGTGTTTTGAAACCAGTTCGCGTCCAAGCTCATCCTGGTTTTCTGCCTCGTATCCCATCGTAGTTACTTCCTCTACAGGTCGAATATGTTTTTCTGGTTCGCGGTGGCAATCCAGACACCAGCCCATACTCATCGGTTCGGCCTGATAAACAACCTCCATGCGATCCACTCGCCCGTGACAAGATTCACACCCTACACCCACGTTCACGTGAGCAGAGTGGTTGAAATATGCGTAATCGGGAAGCTGGTGTACACGTATCCACTCAATAGATTCACCTGACTCCCAACTATCACGAACGGGCTGCAGGTCATCACTGTCTGTTTTAATTTGATTGTGACAGTTCATACAGGTTTGTGTAGCAGGAATGTTGGCGTGCTTGGATTCTTCAACTTGCGTATGGCAATACTGGCAATCCAAACCGAGCTGACTAACGTGTACCTGATGACTGAATGGTACAGGTTGTTCAGGGGCATAACCTACTTGTGTGAATTCAGGAGAAAAGAAATACCAAATTCCGAAAACAATACCGTTTAATAAGACAATAGAAGCGATAAGTATTCTTCGTGGTGCTTCATCGGTCCACTTAGGAAAAATCTGAGCCATAAAGATGGTGGTGATTACAGTTACAGTTTTGTGTAATAGCCAGCTGTTGAATGGTTGAGAAACTACCGAAAAAAAAGTATTCAAGACACTCGGGACTATCCGAATATTGAATTTAAAGTCATTCTAAATAGAGATTGGTAGTCTCAACCCTTCTACTCAGCGAAAGTTGGCTTAAGATAGTACAGATCATATAAAATTGCTTATAAATGGAGGCTGTTTTTTTGATTAATTTTTAATCTGCTTCTAACGCTTTTAAACGAATGTTTTACCACTCTGAAACCTGCTGAATAATAGTGGTTTAGCCCTCCTTATAAATACCTGCGGTGTAGGATTTTGTTTGTCTATTCGATGATTTGTGCGAAATTAAGCCGATTTTCAGAACTTTTATTGCATAAAAATTATTATTTTTGAGCATATAAATATTTCATCTGCAGCTCGAATAAAATCATGGATAAAAAACTTAATGAACAGTTAACTGTTCGATTTATCAAAGAACTAAGTATTCCCAAGGCGATCGGTACCATTCTGCTAATAAGTACCTTCGCTTTTCTCTTTTTAATATGGCTCATCTATTTCAGAGAGACGGCCGATACAACCGCTGCCTGGGTAGGTCAGCTTCCGGCACTTAATGCCTTATTAAACAGTGCAAGTACGCTGTTTATCATTGCCGGTTTTGTGGCGATTAAAAAGAAGAAGTACCTCGCTCATATGAAACTGATGCTCACGGCTTTTATAACCTCTTCGCTGTTTTTAATCAGCTACCTGGTTTATCACAACTTTGTAGGTCATACCCCATTCCCGGGGGAAGGGGCCATCAGGCCTGTATATTTTACGATTCTGATCTCCCACATTATTCTCTCCGCATTTGTGGTTCCTTTGGTTCTTACCAGCTACTATTTTGCATTTTCAGGCAAGTTCAAGACCCACCGAAAAGTCTCCATGTGGACATTACCTATCTGGCTTTATGTTTCCGTAACGGGCGTAGTCATTTTCTTTATGCTGAATGCATATGTATAAGGGATGCTGTGTTTAATGGGTGGGTAAAAAACAGAGTGATACTTCGACTTCATTCGTCGCGCCTCATAGCACCCAATGCTAAAGTTTCAGGTTACGTAGCTCGGACGTCCCCCGTCCGAGAATTGCCGAGTGGATACTGCTTATATACCGAATTGGGTTTTATTTAGAGATATACCGAGAATAAGTGTGTTCCAATAAAATATAAAGCTCCTGAAGCATGAGCTTCGGGTTACGTTTTTCTTGTTTTTTCCCTACTTACGTCACATTAAGGTTTGCAAAGCCTCTATAATATCAATTAAGAGAGTGTACCTACACTTTACTTCTATGGCACCGGTTTAATTATATATATGGGGTAAGTTTTGTTACGTTCTTGTGATGAATTACAAGGGAGTTGTGAGCTATTTTAAGCTGAAATTAAAAACTGATCCCTATGAGCAAAAGTGAGCAATCTGTACTGGTGGTTGAGGATAACGAAGATCTCGTAAACCTGATCCGCATCAACCTTGAAGAGGAAGGGTATACCGTGTTTGTGGCTATGGATGGTAATGCCGCACTTGATATATATAATAGTCATGATCCATCGCTGATCATTCTGGATGTCATGCTCCCTAAAATGGATGGGCTTGAAGTGTGCAAAAGAATTCGTAAAAATGACCGGCTTGTCCCCATTTTAATGTTAACGGCAAAAGCCGAAGAGGTGGACAAAGTTCTTGGATTGGAGTTAGGGGCCGATGATTATATGACAAAGCCATTTAGCATCCGGGAGTTTTTGGCTCGGGTTAAGGTGATGTTCCGCCGGATGGAGGCGAACCAAGAAATTCATAATCAACTGCCTGAAAAAATTGCCTTTGGGGATTTGGAGATCTACCCGGGAAAAAGAAAAGTTATGTTGGCCGGCAATACCGTTGAGTTAACCAGTAAAGAGTACGACCTGTTGATCCTGTTCTCATCAAACCCGGGGAAGGCGTATAGCCGCAACGAACTGTTAAACCAAGTTTGGGGATATAGTTACGACGGGTACAATCATACCGTAAACTCCCATATTAACCGGCTGCGAAGTAAAATTGAAAAGGATCCATCAGACCCCGATTACATATTAACGGTGTGGGGCGTCGGGTATCGTTTTGCTGAAAAAGCAGGAGAGCAGGCTGATGCGTAGTTTTTATCTAAAAATAGCGCTGATTTTTTCCGCAATATTAATCGTGTTCGGTTTTCTTGTGGCATATATGACGCTGCAGACATCTTCCGGGATTGTACAGGAGTCGATTCAA
>SKWF01000245.1 GCA_007129085.1 Balneolaceae bacterium
CTCAATTCCGTACGTGTCTTCACCAAAAGATACGGTGTTCAGGTAGAGCTCCAGGATTTCATCCTTTGAATAGATCTGCTCAATTCGTCGGGCGATGATCATCTCACGAAATTTATCTGTAACGATAAACAGGCCGCCTCTGCGATTCCGCGGGTAGAGGTTTTTTGCAAGCTGCTGGGTAATAGTACTGCCACCTCCGGCATTTTGCTGCAGGATGATGGTTTTTACGAGCACTCGTCCGAGTGATCGATAATCAATTCCGTTATGGTCGTAAAAACGTATGTCTTCAATGGCCAAGAGGGCATCAATCATCACTGGATTCACTTCATCCAGCGATACTGTAGAGTGATGCTGCCTGCCAAATGTACCCATCTCTTTGCCGTCGGCGGTAAAAATGGTGGATGGCTGCTGATACTGGATCGTTTCAAGATCGTAACTATCCGGAATGGAGCCGAAGAGTCCGCCCCAGGTTAAAAAGAAAATAAGCACGACTGAGCCTGCCAGCACTGTTGCCCCGCCCAGAACTATTTTCACCCATTTCGGGATTTCATCCAATTGTATCAAGTTCAAATCTGTTCAAATATTATTAATGTGATTCGCCAACAGAATTGGACTGATATGAATGGAATTTGTTTCTATTCAGGCAGAGATATCGAGAGCTGTAAAATGTGAGCAGCAGGGACGAATAACGTACTACTCACTTTAGATACTTATTCTATAAACCCGGGTATTGTGCGATGGTGGGTGGCCTGCTCAAACGAGTAGGCAATTTCGAGAAGTGTTGGTTCACTCCATGCACGGCCGAATATGGAAACGCCAACGGGTAGTCCGTCAATGTGACCCATCGGCAGAGTGATAATCGGGTAACCGGCACGCGCTGATGGGGAACTGCTGGAGAGACCAAAATTATCGCCATTTACTAGATCTGTTTTCCAGGCCGGTGCTCCTGTGGGGGAGATGATTGCATCGAGGTTGTGTTCGTCCATCACGCGGTCGATTCCCTCTTCCCGGCTGTAGGTCTGCATCCGCTCCAGGGCCTCAATATACTCTTCAGAGTCAAGATCTCCTTTTTCAGCTGCGGTTAAAATCAGGTCACGATCAAAATGAGCGGTCTCTTCAGGGGATTGTTTCGTCAGCTCTGCTAACTCTTCAATGCTGGAAATGGGAGCATTTTCACCCAGGGACTCAAAATAGTTGTTCAGACCGTCTTTAAATTCATAAAGAAGAACCTGGAAGGCATCACCACCGATATTTTCGGTCGATATTTGATCGATTTCTACAACCGTAGCACCGAGATCTTCAAACTTTCGTACCGTTTCATGCATCAATGTATCTACGCGGAAATGGTTGCCCATCGGACCGGTATAAAAACCGATTCGTTTTCCGTCCAATCCATCAGCATTTAAAAACTCTGTGTAATCTGAGTGTATGTGCTCTTCGGCCTGTAACGTTTTTTCATCGTCGGGGTCCATACCTGCCAAAACTCCCAGGGTAATGGCAGCATCACGCACGGTTCGGGTCATCGGCCCGGCGCTATCTGTCGTGTAGGAGATAGGAATAATGCCGCTTCGGCTAATCAGTCCAATCGTTGGTTTCAACCCAACTACACCATTGGCCCCCGACGGACAGACGATCGAACCGTTGGTTTCCGTGCCGATTGAAATAGCCGTTAAATTAGCGGAAGTGGCAACACCTGAACCCGCACTGGAGCCGCAGGGATTTCTTGTGGTATCGTAGGGATTTTTAGTTTGGCCGCCTAAGCCACTCCATCCACTTGATGAAAAACTGCTGTGAAAATTAGCCCATTCACTCAGGTTCGCTTTCCCCAATATTACGGCGCCATTTTCTCTCAGCTTTTCAACAATAAAGCTATCCCGGAGGGGAGTAGATCCATCTAAAAATCGTGACCCCGCAGTGGTGTACATTCCATCGTGTGTATCAATATTATCTTTCAACACCACTGGTATTCCATGAAATGGCCCTCGGGAATTGCCGTTTTGCAGCTCTTGATCCAGCGAATCGGCAATAAGCAGGGCATCAGGATTAATCTGGATAATGGAGTTCAGTGCCGGACCCGCTTTGTCGATGTTTTCTATACGGTCCAGATAAGCTGACACTACATTATGAACGGTGAAATCATTGTTTAGATATCCTTCTGTTAATTGCGTAACGGTAACTTCTTCAAGGCCAAAGGAATCGAATCTATCGATCTCAGCTTCCGGCTCAGAACAGGAGATGAGTAGTAATGCAAGTAGGGTGAGTGGAAAGAAATTTTTCATAAATCTGGTTTTAGCTGAAGTTGAAGTATTGTAGTATAGATAAATACTTGATAATTCAATAGATAGTATTAAGCAATATTCAGTATGGTGTGATCGGCAACCAACTACTCCACAAAACTACTGGAAGCTCCTCTCACTTTCTCTACTTTATCAAAAGTTATAGAGCATCTAAATCCTTTTTTAGAGTTCCCCATCGAAATATCAGCACCCAGCTGTCCGGCCAATGTTCGGATTAACGTCATCCCAACAGTATTTGAGTTTCTGTAATCAAAGGAGTCTGCCACGCCTATCCCGTCATCTTCTACAGATACATTAATTTTATCTTCATTATTGTAAACCTTAATCTCTACAGCGCCTCCATTACGATTTGGAAAACCGTGCCTGATAGAATTCGTTAACAGCTCATTAATAATTAATCCGGCCGGGTGAGCCTGATTTATATTCAGATTAATATCATCAATTTCTGTAATGAATTCTGTTTCAAACCCTTCATCCTCCACGGTGTTTTTTACGGTTTTGATTAAATCATGGATATAGGTTTTGAACGAAACTTGAGAAAATGTACCAGACTGGTAGAGTATTTCATGAATATTTGCCATCGCTTTAATTCGCATTTGGCTGCTTCTGATGATCTCTTCAATGCTATGTTTTTCAGAGCTATACAGGTTCAGTTCAAGGAGTCCGGAGGTAATTGCCAGGTTATTTTTTACACGATGGTGAATCTCGGCAAGAAGCACTTCTTTCTCTTTCAAAGAAGCCTCAAGCCGTTTTGTCATCTGTTTTTTCTTTGTGATATCCTCCTGGATGGCGATAAATCCTAACAGATCACCATCATCATCTATAATGGGGTTACTGGTTGAATAAATATCAATCAAGCTTCCATCTTTTGTTCTGTTGATGAGCTCTCCCTGAATCACATTTCCACTCAGAATATCATCCCAGAACTTTTTATAAAACTTCTGGTCAATTTTCCCGGATTTTAAAATTCTGGGGGTTTGCCTCTCAATATCCTGTTTGTCGTATCCATAAACCTCTGTAAATCTCGGGTTGATGTATCTGATGAAACCGTCTTTATCGGTTATAAATACAATATTTGATGAACGCTCGATGCCCAGCTTAAACTTTTTAAGTTCTCGTTTGGCTTTAACTTCTTCTGTGATATCCCGAATGATGGAGTAAATTCTCTGTTTCCCATCAATCTCAATCAAGCCGTTGTAGGTTTCTACATTTCGGGTTGATCCGTCCGCTAGCCTGTGTTCAAACCGGTAAACACTCCGCTTTTCCTGCTGTGCTAAGGTAATTTCCTGCTCAATTTCATCATATGAGTATGTGTTGATCTCATTGATATTCATCTCTTTTA
>SKWF01000124.1 GCA_007129085.1 Balneolaceae bacterium
GGGAGTTGGTATCGTTTTCGAAAGTGTTTAATGCCCTGTTGTTGCTCATCCTAACCTATTTTCTCAACAAGTATGTAACGCTCATATTAGATAATATGTCGGAGAAGGCGACAAATTATCGGCTGTTTATAAAACGGTTATCTCCCATTAGCAGAATCGTCATCTGGTCAGTGGCGCTGTACATTATCATTGCCGGAATTCTGGCCCCTCCATTCGAAACAATAATCACCATTGCAGCATCCATCGGTATTGCTGTGGGTTTTGCCTCGCAGGATATACTGCGAAATATTTTCGGTGGCATTATGATTATTCTCGACCGCCCATTCCAGGTGGGAGATAAAATCCAGGTGGGCGACCATTATGGCGAAGTGCTCAGTATTGGGCTCCGATCAAGCCGGGTTGTAACGCCGGATGACTCAATTGTGTCCCTTCCAAATGGCGAATTGATGAATCGGGCCGTTTCCAACACCAACAGCAGCGCGCTCGATTGCCAGGTTGTGGCCGAAATATTTCTGCCCGCTACAGTCGATGTCAGCACTGTAAAAGAGATCGCCTACAAATCGGTTTACTCATCTTCGTTCACCTATCTAAATAAACCGGTAGTTGTTATTGTTTTGAACGAAATTTACAACAATCGATACGTTATGAAACTGCGCGTAAAAGCGTATGTAGTAGACATTCGGTACGAATTTATGTTCAAAAGTGATATGACCGAGATGATTCTACAGGAGTGCAACCGGCAGGGACTTATCCCGGATGGGCCACTTCTAAAAGGGCAGGTAGAAGCTTCGGGTTGATGAACGCCCCAAAACACTTTTTACCCTCTACTGCTCTCGAAAATCAGCCCTGACGTGGGTATAGTAAAGATCGGTCTGTCCCTCAAAACCGGAACGTGTACCAAACATCAGCCATGCACGTCCATTTTCATCACTGGTTACGGTTGCATGGTTCACACTAGAACTCAGTTCTTTAATTTCATATTCAAATCCATCTTCGCACTCACGGCTGTTTGCGATATCTCCCAACTGTACTCTTTCATACCACTCGGCAGAATCATCCAGGTGCTGAATATTGAGACGGTACCAGTCCATATCATCTACAAATGGTTCCGGTTTAATATCTGAAGCATCTGCAATTACGCGAACGGCTTCACCCGGTGGCCCACCAATTCCGGCACAACCCGAGGGGACTTCCGTAGCAAAATGGATATCGAACTCAACATTGTATGTGCTATTCGGCTCAAGACCTTCAACCTCTTTTCTGTAAAGCATCTTTACATCATCGCTTCGATTTATTGCACTGATAAAATGGGCATTTTCATCCGTATTGAGTGGTTCCGGAAGAGACCTGTATTCAGCGGTAAGCTCCATATCCTCACCCTGCTCAATATTGTAGTCGGTAAATAGTGGTTCCCATGAGTGTTTTGATTCGTTAAAATTATATTCAGTTACGATATCCGGGTCTCCGTTTGAAGTACCTATGATATTATCACAGCCGTAGAACAACGGAATAGTGGCTATGAGCAGTAATACCGTGATAGATGTTAAATGTTGACGAATGCTTTGCAAATTATCTGGTAAACGAGAGAACATATGAGCAAATGCTGTGATGAATTTTTATTTACACTCTTTTAAAAACTACGAAATGAATACTGTAAAATTATACACTGAATGGACAGGACAGTCCCATTTGAAAGGAAAGTGGGCTTGTATAAAATAAAAGCCACCCCGGATTAACAGGGTGGCTTCTACATAAGCGTCTATCGGAAGACAGCTTAATTATTTGATGTCAGGATCTAAATAGCTTGTGATTCTGAGGTTGAATTACCGTTTTCATCCGTAACGGTGAGTCTTACTGAATCTGCATCACCTCTGGTTCGGAGTTCTGTTTCTCCTGAGGCACTGCTTCCGCTTACGTTGATCGTTGTTGAATCTTCAACAGAATCACCATCAAGCATTTCAATAACTACTGTATCGAGGTTGCCCTCTTCATCTGATACAGCCCAGTCAACTTCAGCCCTGAACCATGGTCCGCTTGTACGGGTGGAAACATTAAAGGTGTCGATCACAGGATCGGTTTCTTCAACTTCTTCCTCTTCTTCACCGTTATCCTCGCCGTCGTCTTCACCATCGTCGCCATTACCGTCATCACCATCATCTTCACCGTCATCACCACTACCATCATCACTTTCACCATCACTGGATAGCAAGCTGTATACCATGTGGTTATTTTCAGTGTTGGAATTGGTTACGATATCTTTAGTGCTGGTTTCGGTAATAGCATCATATACTTCCTGAGAAGTAGCATTTGTGTTATTTTCCAAAAACAGTGCGGCAACACCGGCAACATGAGGTGCAGCCATGCTTGTACCGCTAATAGTATTTGTAGCGGTATTACTGGTATGCCAAGCGGCAGTAATGTCAGCACCGGGTGCAAACATATCTACACAGTCGCCAAAATTCGACCAGCTTGTTTTACTGTCATCATCAGAAGTAGCCCCAATTGTATAGGCTCTTTCGGCACCGGCAGGAGAATAATCACACGCATCCTGAGCACGTCCTATTCTATCACCATTTCCGGCAGCAACAATCACGGGAACTCCCGCTTCATACATGTACTCAACAGCGTCATCAACAGATTCGCTGCTTCCGCCCCCGAGAGACATATTCGCAACGGAAGGTCCGTCTGCATTATCAGCTACCCATTCCATTCCGGCAATTACACCACTAAACGTACCGGAGCCATCGCAATCAAGAACGCGAACAGCAACAAGGTTTACATTTTTCGCTACGCCGTATTCAGCGCCACCGACAGTTCCAGCAACGTGTGTTCCGTGTCCGTTACAATCTTCACCATCCTGACCGTCATCAAAAGCATCAAAATAAAACTCAGTATCTACACGGCCCTGGAACTCTTCATGAGTGTACAAGATTCCGGTATCGAGAATGTAGGCGTCTACACCCGTACCTTCATTTTCATAAACATATTTTCCATCCAGCGGAAGTTCTCGCTGGTCAATACGATCTAAACCCCAAGTTGCGTCTTCCTGGGTGGATGATGTCGTGGTAACTATACCATCTTGTTCAACCCGGGTAATACGATTATCGCGCATTAATCCTTCTCTTGCAGCTTCGGAAATTTCACCCGAAAAACCGTTCAGGACGGTTCGGTATACATATTCAGGCTCAACATCAAATTCTGCTGCAACTTCTGATGGGTTGTTGCCCGGTTCAAGAGTTACAATAAAATGATTCGGACGTTCAGCATGACCCTGATCACCGGTTATTTCTCTTGCATCCATTGTTTCCACGTCATCAGAGTCATCAGTATCGAGTATTTGTGAACTCTGATCACATGCCATCATAATGAGCAGTAAGGCAGGTAGTAGCAGTATTAACTTTTTCATATTTGAGATTTATGATTGTTAAAGATTACATGTCGGGAGGCTTAATTATTATCCCGATTTTTGTATGCAATCAAGTTAAATTCTAATCTCATAAAATCAAGGTATTTATATAGTTATATATATCTTTAAGAAAGTAATTATATAATCACGAATTGAGATACTTTGCAGATTAGCGTAATAGGTTGTGTTGGAGTGAATTGCTGTGTATTTACAACATTTAA
>SKWF01000100.1 GCA_007129085.1 Balneolaceae bacterium
ATCCAGGATAATACGGTTATGGGAATGCGAGATGGCATATACCTCGAATTTGCTGAAGGAGCAGAAATTTCCGGAAATCGTAGTAACGATAACAATCGTTATGGTCTGCACTTTATGTTTTCAGATAACAGTGTGTACCATAACAACATTTTTCGCAGAAATGGAGCCGGTGTTGCAGTTATGTACTCCGAAAATGTGGATATGACCGGCAATATCTTCGAGCATAACTGGGGATCATCAGCCTACGGGCTCCTGCTTAAAGATATGCAGAAGAGCCGTATCGAGGGGAATCGTTTTTACCGTAATACCGTCGCCATCTTCTCCGAATCCAGCTCTGATATCACCATCCGCCGTAATAATTTTGAGCTGAATGGATATGCCGTAAATATTAAATCAAGCAGTCGGAATAACAATTTTACTGAAAATAATTTTATAGAAAACAGTTTTGATGTAACCACAGACAGTCCGCGCAATCCCAATTCGTTTGATGGAAATTTCTGGAGTCATTACGAAGGGTACGATCTGGACCGCGACGGAATTGGCGATGTACCCTATCGTCCCGTACGGCTGTTTTCGGTAATTACTCAGCGTCAGCCAGAAGCACTGATACTACTCAGAAGTATGCTGGTCAACCTGCTGGATACCGCAGAACGAATCATGCCTGTTCTAACACCGCAGGCGCTGACCGATGAAAATCCAAAAATGGAACGAATTCAATGATACGTATAGACAATTTATTTAAACAGTTTGGGGACCTCGAAGTCCTTAAAGGAGTAACTCTAAACATTCCCGAAGGACAAGCTACCGGAATTGTAGGGCCCAATGGGGCCGGCAAAACAACGCTGATAAAAACACTTTTGGGGCTTGTAAAGGCCGGTTCCGGCGCCATTCATGTAGATGGAGTAAAGCTAAATGGAAACTGGCAATACCGTGAAAACCTCGGCTACATGCCCCAGGTTGCCCGGTACCCGGAAAACATGAAAGTGTACGAACTCCTGGATTTCATAAAGGGACTTCGCAAGCAAGACCCCGTTTATGAGGAAGAGCTGATTGAGCAATTCAATTTAGGCCCGGAGCTCGACAAACAGCTGCGCACCCTGTCGGGCGGTAACCGGCAAAAAGTGGGGGCAACACTGGCAATGATGTTCGATCCGAAACTGCTCTTTTTTGATGAGCCCACGGCCGGACTCGATCCACAAGCGAGCCACAAATTCAAGCAGCGTGTTCAACAGGAAAAAGATAACGGAAAAACCGTCATCATCACTTCACACATTATGAGCGAGCTGGAGCAGCTGGTAGATCACGTGATATTTGTGCTGGATGGGAAAATCCGCTACTACGGATCGATGGAAAGTATTTTAACCGAAAACAAAGAAGAGCGCCTGGAAGGAGCCATTGCGAAGATGATGGATCAAAAAATCCCCTCTTGAGAGCGAGGGGTGTGTTCGGCAAGGCTGATGAGCATTGGTTGAATATCAATAACTGATCAACGCTCCGTAACACCCTTCGCGTCGCTTCGGCACTCCCCGCCAGCCGGCGGGGAGACTAAACAAAGCCATTAAATTTTAAATCAAACTAAAACCTAATTAATAAGTCTTAAGCTGTCTAAAAAGGGTGAATCCCATGAAACTATTACTACATATTGCCCAAAATGAATGGAAATCGCTGATCCGCGGAAAGTGGGTTATCGGATACGGATTGATCTTTTTAATCCTGACCGACACGCTTCTCCGTTTCGGCGGCGGCGGGGCTGAAGTACTTCTCAGCCTTTCTAATGTCATGCTCCTGTTCATCCCGCTGGTTGGGATGATCTATGGCATTCTCTATATCTATCAATCCCGTGAATTTGTGGAACTGTTGTTAACACAGCCGATCGACCGAAAAACACTCTATTGGGGTCTGTTTAGTGGAATTTCAATTCCATTAATGCTGGCTTTTATCATTGGTTCGGTTCTGCCGCTTGGCTGGCACGCCATTCTATTGCAAGATCCTGTTGCCGCAGCAATGGTTCTTGGCCTTGGTGGAGTTTTAACACTCATATTTGTGGCTCTCGGATTTGTCCTCGGCCTTGCTTTCTACGATGACCGTATCAAAGGATTCGGGTTTACTATCGTCATTTGGTTGTTCATGGCTATTCTGTATGATGGCCTCATCCTTATGGCAATATTCACTTTTGGCGACTATCCTGTGGAGCAGTTTGTCATCGCCGCAACCATGCTAAACCCAATTGACCTGGCACGAATTATGGTCCTGCTGGAGTTTGATATCTCCGCACTCATGGGCTATACCGGCGCTGTATTCAACAGATTTTTCGGATCAAGTATGGGCATCATCACCGCCAGCGGAATGCTCGCCATCTGGCTTGCCGTGCCTGCATGGTTTGGAATGCGAGTATTTAACCGGAAGGATTTTTGACTGTCCTCCCCTTGAGGGAGATCATCAAACCGGTAGTTCCCGGATTGATCTGAGGGGTGTTACTGAGCTTTGATCTGGCATTTATGTAAATCATTGATCATCATCTTTAACAAACACCCCTCGCCTTCGCTCCGCTTCGGCACTCCCCTCAAGGGGAGACTTTTGGCTCAAAAACCGTAAAAACATCATCAACCAAATTACATGACACCAAAAGACAAAAAACATATCCGAATCTGGTATTGGAGTGGGGCTGTTCTGGTTTTTCTGATACTTGTCATCGGTGGCATTACACGACTCACCGGCTCCGGACTTTCCATGACCGACTGGAAACCGATTATGGGAGCCATCCCCCCGCTCTCCGAATCAGATTGGAAAACAGCCTTTGAGCAATACAAACAGTTCCCGGAGTACCAACAGCTGAATCGCGGAATGAGCCTCTCCGATTTTCAATTCATCTTTTTCTGGGAATACCTTCACCGAATGATCGGCAGATTGATCGGCTTCGTATTCATCATTCCTTTCGCCTGGTTCCTCATCAAAAAGAAGTTCGATGCCAAACAGCTGAAACGTGCCCTGCTGTTATTAGTTCTTGGAGCCTCACAAGGTTTGATGGGCTGGTTTATGGTTCAAAGCGGGTTGATTGATGTACCTCACGTAAGTCACTACAGGCTGGCAGCTCACCTGTCACTGGCATTTATCATATTTGGTTTTTGTGTGTGGTTCGCGCTCGATTTATATCCAAACCGTTCAAAATGGCAAGCCGGGGCTCCGGTACTCCGCAAATGGCTTTGGGCATTTTTTCTGCTTCTGTCGGTACAAATAATTTGGGGCGCTTTTGTGGCCGGACTCAATGCGGGATACATCTACAATACGTTTCCAAAAATGAACGAGTTCTGGATCCCGCCACAACTTTGGATGATGGAACCGGTCATCATAAATCTTTTTGAAAATATGGTAACCGTTCAATTTATTCACCGCCTGCTCGCCACTGCTCTTGGGTTGATGGCAATTGGATTATGGGTTTGCGCCCATCAAACCGAAACCTCAAAACAGACAAAAATGTGGGTTGCCGCCACGGTGATTTTATTATTCGCTCAATACTTAATCGGCGTCTATACGCTGCTTTACGGCGTACCGGTATGGATGGGCGTCCTCCATCAAGCCGCCGCGATGATCTTGTTCGGCGTTGTAATTGGGGCGA
>SKWF01000115.1 GCA_007129085.1 Balneolaceae bacterium
AGTGGTAACCCTGAAGCGATCTTCTATCTGCAGATGGTTGCAGATGACGGAACCGTACAGATTTCCAACTCCAACCAGGGGATGATGCTGAACTTCCCATATAACAGTCCATTCCGATGCTGTGGATTTTACCAGCCTACACAGGATCTTGTAAACTCTTACAGAACAGAAAATGGACTCCCGCTTATCGACAGCTATAGGGATGAATTGGTTACCAACGACATGGGTATTGGATCAAGCTCACAGTTTGAGCCGTATGACGGAGAACTTGATCCACGATTAGATTGGACCGTAGGACGTCGCGGAGTAGCTTACCATGACTGGGGGCCATTCCCGGGGCAGAGATGGGTCCGTGACCAGAGTTATGCCGGGCCTTACTACGGTAAAAAGCATGTTTACTGGCAATCACAGGAAGGAACCGTTGCCAACAATAATCAATGGGCACCTGGTACATCTATTAACTATCCGGTAATTCGTTTTGCCGACTTGTTGTTGATGGGAGCTGAAGCTGCTGTGGCTGAAGGAAATTCAGAACAAGCACGTGAGTGGGTGAACAGAGTTCGAGAAAGAGCTGCAAACCCCGATGGATGGGTTACCAATGATCTGAACAGAGACTATGCTGCAGATATCGTTGAAACAGAATCTGAATTGACCGGGCTTGATGTATCCTCAGGAGACTGGGTTGTGGTAAACGAAGATAACTCTACACATACCTACCTCGGTGGTGGAGAAGATGATCTCGACAACTGGAACCGGTATGACGAACCCAATTATGATATAAGCACATACAGTGCTGCTGATTGGGGTACAATTGACCAGATGGCGGCTATTCAGTTTGAGCGTAAGCTTGAGCTCGCCATGGAAGGTCACCGATTCTTTGACCTCGCTCGATGGGGAATTGCAGAGGAGACACTTAACTCTTACTTCGATTGGGAAGGCAGCAGTGTAAGTGGATCTCACGGTGGTTACCTGAGTGGTAGCAGCTTTACAGCCGGTACCAATGAATATTTCCCGATTCCTCAGAACCAGATTGACCTGAGTACGGAAGATGGTGAAGCCCAGCTGCAGCAAAACCCTGGATACTAATTCCGGTTTTATTAATTACTTAAAATGTAAAAGAGGCATGCAGCAATGTATGCCTCTTTTCTTTTACACTAATAACTATTCAATTTTATTGTTGGACCTAACATTTATAACAATCAGTTATGAACAGAAAAACTTTTCTAAACAGACTTACACTTGCAACGGTAGGCGGTACTGCACTTTTGTCATCTCCATTTGCATTGACGGGATGCGCAAGGACACGAAACGAACTTTTTTTTAAAATATCTCTTGCCCAATGGTCTCTCCACAGAACGTATTTTGGCGATGCGTTGGATGGTGGTTTTGGTGAATTTGCAGAAACCCTCCAAACCAGTCCGAATGATGTTCTACAGGGCACAGAAGATCCTCTCTATTTCGCACAATACACTCGAGAAATGTTCGATATTAACGCCATCGAGTATGTAAATACCTTCTATTTTGGACGAGCAGAAGATCAGCAGTACCTAAATGAATTGAAGAATATTGCTGACAACGAAGGCGTTCGCAGCGTTCTTATCATGTGTGATGCCGAAGGAGCTTTGGGTGATGAAGACAGTGATGCGCGTCAACAGGCTGTAGAAAACCATTACAAATGGGTCGATATGGCTAAGTTCTTAGGCTGCCATTCAATCCGTGTGAATGCCAACAGCCAGGGGTCGTATGAAGAGCAGATGGAGCGAAGTGCTGATGGACTTCGAAGCCTTTCGGAGTATGCTGCCGGTGAAGATATCAACGTAATTGTAGAAAATCATGGTGGCCTTTCGAGTAATGCTGAGTGGTTGGTGGATACCATACGAATGGTTGATATGCCCAACTGTGGTACCCTGCCTGATTTTGGTAATTTTACAATTTCTGAAGACGAACATTACGATATTTACAAAGGTACAGAGGAGTTGATGGAGTTTGCCAAGGGTGTCAGCGCCAAGGCAAATGTGTTTGATGAAGATGGCTATGAGGCAGAAATGGATTACTATCGGCTCATGGAAATTGTGAAAAATGCAGGATTTACGGATTATGTCGGTATCGAGTATGAAGGCGATCAGATGAGTGAAATTGACGGCATTAACGCAACCAAAGACCTGCTTATACGAGTTGGCGAAGAGCTCAGTTAAGTTGCATTTAACAGTAAATACAGTAACTTGGTTGATGAACGCCATCAACACGTATTACAATAATATTAACATTTAGATTTTTTGTTCATGGATTCGAAAAACAGCATGACCCGAAGAGAAGCGATCATGAGAACCGGTGCCCTCATGGGGGGAGTGGTTTTTGCCCCGAGCATTTTGGGTGTTCTTAAAGGGTGTACAGCAACACCCGGTGTAGATTGGACTCCAACACTTTTTAGCAATAACCAGGCACGGCTTGTCTCCTCACTGGCTGATGTAATTCTACCGGAAGATGATACCCCATCTGCCAGCCAGGCGGGCGTTCCTCAGTTTATTGAGTCGATGGTGCAAAATATCTATAACGAAGAGCAGCGAACCCGTTTTCTGGAGGGGCTTGATCAGTTTGCTGAAGATTCAAGCACAGAGCTGGAAGGTAACTTCTACGATCTTACGGATGATGTAAAATATGAGTACACGCACGGCTTAAATCGTGCGGTACTTGAAGATCCTTCCCGCAATGATGGGGAAACACCATTTATTATGGTTTTCCGTGAACTGACAATGCTTGGCTATTTCACATCGGAACCCGGAGCAACTCAAGTTCTTCGTTACGAGCCTACACCCGGTGAGTATAGAGGGTGTGTTCCTTTTGAAGAGATAGGACGTACGTGGGCTACATAATCTAAATTTTAAGAATGCAAAAGGGATGTAATCGTTAAGGTTTCATCCCTTTTTTTATGAAAAATATTACTAAATAGAGAATTACCATGAGGCCATATATACTTGCAGAATCGAGCTGGAAAGAGGTTGAAACGCAAAAAGTTGACTTAGTAATTTTACCTTGGGGAGCGACAGAGGCGCATAATTACCATTTGCCTTATGCTACGGATAACATTCAGGTAGATCACATTGCGGAAGAATCAGCTCGTAAAGCGTGGGAGAAAGGAGCCAAAATTATGGTATTGCCAACAGTGCCGTTTGGAGTGAACAGCGGTCAAACCGATATTCGGCTGGATATAAATATGCATCCGAGTACACAGGCTGCGGTTTTGAATGATATTATCGAAGTTCTGGACAGGCAGGGGATACGAAAATTACTGGTATTAAACGGCCATGGAGGCAACGACTTTAAAATGATGCTTCGGGAGTTAGGTGTCCGTTATCCCAATATGCTTCTAACTTGCTGTGATTGGTTTAAAGCAATGCACAAACCGGACTACTTTGAACATGAAGGAGATCATGCCGATGAAATGGAAACAAGCCTAATGATGTATCTGGCCGGAGACCTTGTTCGTCCGCTTTCTGAAGCAGGCAGCGGTAGAGAAAAGCCAAACAAGGTTAAACAGTTTCATGAATCGTGGGCATGGATGGAGCGGCGCTGGTCGGAAGTTACCGAGGATACAGGAATTGGAGATCCATCGGCATCAAGCCGGGAGAAGGGGGAACGATTTTTTAAAGATCTGACAGATAAGATGGCCGGTTTTTATCTGGATTTGGCTAATTCGGACCCGAAAAATATGTATGAAGAGTAGGGTTTATTATAAGTTAGATGGTACTAAAAAGCCCCTTCAATAAAGGGGCTTTTTGCATTTTTATAAAAGGATGATGAAGTCTAGAGATTTCCTTTCTTCATCTCTTCTGCTGCGTAATTTGCTGCGCGGGCTGTAAAAGCCATAAATGTCAGTGATGGATTTTGTTCTGCAACAGAGGACATACATGCACCATCGGTAACAAATACATTTTTACAGCTGTGGACTTGGTTCCACCTGTTCAGTACGGAATTACTTGGATCTTTCCCCATCCGTGCTCCACCCATTTCGTGAATATCGAGCCCGGGGGCTTGTTCGCTGTCGCTGGTCCAGATGTCTGTTACTCCCATGGTATCGAGCATCTCTTCACCTTGCTCCAGGAAGTCCTTAATCATTTTATCATCGTTATCATCATAGTCAACCGATGTAATGAGTTGTGGAATTCCCCACGGGTCAGTTTCATCATCGCTAAGCCTGATATGGTTATCATATTTTGGAATTGTCTCACCCTGTATCGACATATAGACTGACCATGGACCGGGTTCCGCTACTTTTTTCTTCAATTCAGTACCTATCGTAGAATCATTGATTGCGTGCCCCCAACCCTGGCGACTCGCACCGGTTGATACTAAATACTTACCCTGAAAATCGACATCATCCTGCTGGAATACATTCCTGAATGGTGGCATAATTGGACCGGTGGGTCGGCGCCCAAAATAGTATCCATCTTCATAGCCTTCAACTCGTCCACCAAGACGGCCGCGGTAGTTATGAAATGCTACATATCGGCCGAGCGTGCCACTATCATTGCCCAACCCATCTGGGAAACGGTTTGATTTACTGTTCAAAAGAATCGCAGTTGAGTTAAGAGCGGAAGCATTTAGAAAAATAATCCGTGCATAATATTCGGTCATCTCTTTGGTGATGGCATCCACAACTCGAACTCCGGTTGCTTTCCCTTGCTCCTCATCATAAATAACAGAGTGAACAACTGAGTGAGTTTTTTTGGTCAGATTGCCGGTTTTTTCCGCCCATGGTATAGTGGATGAATTTGAACTAAAATAGGCTCCATAAGGGCAGCCACGATAACAGAGATTCCTGGCCAGGCATAGCCCGCGCCCCTGCTCTCTGTGGATATCGCGAACCTCGGTAAGGTGTGCACAACGGCCGTGGACGAGATAGCGATCGGAGTAAGCGCTCTCGATTCGCTTCTTCATATCTTTTTCAACACAGTTCATCTCAAAAGGGGGGAGAAAATCTCCATCCGGCAGATGTTCAATTCCATCTTTACTTCCACTCCAGCCCACAAAGTGCTCTACATGAGTATACCATGGATCAAGCTCATCATATGTGATAGGCCACTCAATGCCATAACCATCCCGGGCAGGCCCCTCAAAATCGTATTTACTGAAACGCTGTCCTCCACGGGCCCAAAGCAGGGACTTTCCGCCCTCTACATAGGCACGAATCCAATCAAACGGTTTCTCTTGAATGTAAGGCTGCTCCTCATCCTTTAAGAAAAAGTGTTCAGTATTCTTATTAAACGCATAACAGCGCGATATAATGGGGTTTTTCTCCTGTACATCCTGCGGGATTCGGCCGGCATTCTCTTCTTCCCATGGATCGAGCGTGGCTGTCGGATAATCTTCTCGGTGTTTAACCGGACGACCGCGCTCTAAAAGCAGGGTTTTTATTCCATTATCACAGAGCTCTTTTGCAGCAAATCCACCACTAATTCCGGACCCAACTACTATTGCATCGTATGTGTTATTCTGTTCTGCTTTACCGTTGATATTCATTTTAAAAACACCTTTTTATTTAAATGGGAAAGCCAAATAAATCCATCTAAAAGACAATTTAGCGCGTCGATCTGATAAGTAACTAAAAACTGGAACCGCTTACAAAAAAAGATAGTAGAAATCACCAATTTTTACGTTTTCGATTTGAGATTTGAGATTTGAGTCTTGAGTTGTGAGGCGGGAGGTTTTATTCTTGGTTTAGGTTCGTTGTTTCTTTTCCAAGGTGTAGAGCATTTTTTGGATTTCATTCAGTTCATTGGAAAGAGAATCAAAATCAGCTTGGGATAAATATTCCAGATTTTTTGCGATGATTAACTGTGTTTCCAGTTCGCAAGCATAGCCGTAAGAGATGCCAAGAAAATTGGCGAATTCTTTCTATGACCTTCGTCCTGCACCTTCGGCAATATTTGAGCTAATGGAAACTACTGATCTCCTAATTTGTGAGGTCAATCCATATAGTTCATATCTCGAAAATTTAACAGATTTCCGATAAACACTCGTAGCTAATTGAACAGCCCGTTTCCAGACAATCAGATTTCTAAAATTATTCATGGTTCATATAAATTTAGGTGAAAATTATCCTTACCTATATGAACCTTTTAGTTTAATGTCCTTACACTTTTTTTATGTGGGCCTGAGTCCTTAGTCTTGAGGGTTTACACTTAATAAATGGGATTAAAGTTTTTCATCATTCTTTGGATATATCAATGAACAAAAGCCTGAATATTAATTGATAATCATTCTCACGACTCAGGACTCACTATTCAAGACTATTTCCTTCCAACCACTGCAAGAGTACAACGCGAAATACTAACCAGTTTGCCGCTTTCTGTTTCAATACGTGTTTCCCACACCTGTGTTTGTGCTCCACGATGTAAGGGTTTTGCAATGCCGATAACCGAGTTTCCCGAACGTACAGATTTAATATGGTTGGCATTAATCTCCAATCCCACGGCTGTTTTGTTCGGGTCTGTTAAATTAAGGTATGCCCCGATCGAGGCAAGTGTTTCGGCCAGTGCAACAGATGCTCCACCATGAAGAATACCGAAGGGCTGGATGGTATTTTCATTCACCGGCATTGCCGCACGCATCTCATTTTTGCTGAATAGCTGAAATTCAATCCCCAGCGCATCCCCCATATTTTTACGGTTTGATGCGAGCAGTTTTTCAACCTGTGGGCGGATCTCTTCTTCAATCTTCATAATCTTATTTTGGTGTGGAAATTTTCAAATGGAGTCCGTTTATCAAATAAAGCGGTACTATAAGTTCTTTTTAGGCAAAATCTAATCAAGAATTAACCGTATATAGCGGGTAATAACATTTTTTTCGGGAGATATTTTTAAAAGTCCCGTCAAAGTGTAAATTTAAGGTAACAGTGTTAACCTAACGTAAATGGCTTTAAATCAAGGTATAGAACTATGGAATTTCCTCCAACAACGTTACCCGCACTTCTTCAAGAAGGACTCCAACGATTTAGTAACGGGTTGTTTACATCAACAAAACGGAACGGTAAGTGGGTAGAAACGTCCGTTGAAGAGTATAAAGAGAAGGTTCAAAACTTTGCGTATGGATTGTATCAGTTGGGGGTTCGTCCCGGCAGTAAAGTTACCATCCACTCCGAAAATAGTACCGAATGGCTCATTTGTGACCTTGCCATACTAAGTCTGGGTGCGGCAAATGTACCGATTTATACCACACAGCCGGGTGAACAGATCAAATATATTCTAGAAAACTCCGAATCGGTTGTACACATCGTTTCAACGGATGAGATGTTTGCAGAAACTAAGCCTTTTATTAAAGATTTGGATTCGGTTTCTGCCGTAGTAAAGATTTTTGGATCTGCCGACGGGGATGAAAAGATGTTTGATGATATTCTTGAAGCCGGGAAAAAGCTAAGGGCGGAGAAACCGGAACTACTCGATGAACTTACATCAAAAATAGACCCGGATGATGTTGCCACATTGATTTATACATCGGGCACCACGGGGGTACCGAAAGGAGTGATGTTGACCCACAACAACATCGCCTCTAACGTTCAGGCCTCTATGGAACGGCTGCCTTTTGAGATGGAGCGATTTAATGGTGAGCCTGTTTTGTCGTACCTGCCGCTATCACACGTCTTTGAGCGGATGATCACCTATATGTATATCTCAATGGCGGCGAAAATTCACTATATCGAAGTGATTGAGGAAGTTCGGGATGATATGGGGCATGTAAAACCATTTTTTATGGCAACTGTACCAAGACTGCTTGAAAAAATTCAAACCGGCGTTAAGGTGAAAGGTCAAGAGATGACAGGTCTCAAGAAAAACCTCTACTACTGGGCGATTTATATGACGGAAGATTTTGATCCGGAAAATCCACCTAAAGGATTGGGGGCAGTAAAAAGGAAAGTAGCCGACAAGTTGATCTACAGTAAAATCCGTGAGCTATTCGGCGGTAATTTACACGGAATGGTAAGTGGTGGAGCAGCACTGTCGCCTGAAGTCTTTAAATTTATGAATGCCCTTGGAATTATTTGTGTGCAGGGCTATGGTTTAACTGAAACTTCTCCGGTAATAACTGTGCAAACACCCGACTCAATGCGAATTGGAACATCAGGGAAGCCTCTTTCAAACGTAGAGGTGAAGATTGCCGATGATAAAGAGATCCTCACCCGCGGCCCACATGTGATGAAAGGGTACTATAAACTGCCCGATAAAACGAAGGAAGTTATGACCGATGATGGGTGGTTTAAAACCGGCGATGTCGGGAAATTAGATGAGGATGGATACCTCTACATAACCGATCGGAAAAAGTCGATGTTTAAGCTTTCAACCGGGAAATATGTGGCGCCGCAACATGTTGAAAACATGGTGATCAACAGCGGATATATCGACCAGGTTGTAGTTGTGGGATATCAGCGAAAATTCTGCTCCGCTTTAATTGTACCATCGTATGATAACGTGAAAAAACGGCTAAAAAGAGATGGTTACACTCCCGGTGATGAGATCCACAAAGATGAGAAAGTGATTGAAATGATTCAGAATGAAGTGGATAAAGCTAATAAAGAGTTATCACCCTGGGAAAAGGTGAAGAAGTTTACCTTGCTGAAAGAGCCGTTGTCGATTGATTCCGGAGAGTTAACACCTACACAAAAAGTGAAGCGACCGGTAATTAATGAAAACTATAAGGAGGAGATCGATAAGATGTATGCAGAAGAATAGTCGTGAGTCATAAGTCGTGAGTCTTTAGAAAGATTCAGGACTTATTTTAGACTCGTACTATTCATTGATTGGAAAAAATCTCACGACTCAAGACTAATCATTCAAGACTATCATTCCCATGACAAAAGAATCACGAAATCAGACGAATAAAATCCAAAACGTTGTAATTCTGGGTTCCGGGGTGATGGGCAGTCAAATCGCGGCTCATTGCGTGAATGCGGGGCTGAAGGTAAAATTGCTTGACCTGAAATCGGACGATCCGAATCGGCCCAATAAAACGGCTGAGGAGAACATTCAGAAACTGACAAAGATGAATCCTGCACCGCTTGCAATGCCGGAATGGTCAGAGCGGATTTCCCCGGGAAATTTTGAAGATCACTTGGAGTGGGTAGAAGAAGCCGACTGGGTCTGTGAAGTTATTGTTGAGCGTATGGACATCAAAAAAGAGATGATGGCCAAACTTGAGAAGGTGCGAACGCCGGGTACAATTGTGAGTTCAAATACATCGGGATTACCGATTTCGGAGATTAGTGAAGATGTTTCTGATGAGTTTAAGGAGCACTTTCTAGGTACCCATTTTTTCAATCCGCCGCGTTATATGAAGCTGCTGGAAATCATCCCAACGGAGAGTACGGATGATGAGGTTGTAGAGTACATGACCAACTTTTGCGAGAAAATACTCGGTAAGGGTACCGTACTCTGTAAAGATACTCCAAACTTCATTGCCAACCGTATTGGGGTGTTTTCTATGGCCTCGATTATGCCGTGGTTTTTTAACGGAAAATTCAGGGCTGAAGAGATCGATTTCCTAACCGGAACGCTAACCGGATATTCCAAAGCGGCAACATTTCGAACGGCAGATATGGCGGGGCTTGATGTTTTGAATCATGTGGCGGAAAATCTCTATCCCGCCGTACCTGATGATGAACGTCGTGAGATATTTAAAGTACCTGGCGGGTTTAAAAAGATGGTAGATGAGGGTGCCCACGGAAATAAAAAGGGCCATGGGTTTTACAAGAAAGTAAAGGGCGATAAAGGAAAAGAATATCATGTTGTAGATCCTGATACGCTTGATTATGAACCGCAGCAAGATGTCTCCTTTAAATCTGCCGATAAAGCCAAAAAAGAGTTTAAAACCTCCGGCGAGCGGTTGAAGTATTTGGTAAACCGGGATGACGAAGTCGGGGAGTTTCTTTGGGAAATACACTGCGACCTGCTGCTATACGCGGCCAACAGAATTCCCGAAATTACGGAATCAGTTGAGGCGATTGACCGTGCCATGCAGTGGGGCTTTAACTGGGAGCTCGGGCCGTTTCAGCGATGGGATGCGATCGGCGTAAAAGAGTCTGTAGAACGTATGGAAGAGGAGGGGAGAACCGTTCCGGATTCGGTGAAACAGATGCTTGAAGACGGGCGAGACTCTTTTTATAAAAAAGATGGCACCGTATATAATCTGGCGACGGAAGAGGTTGAAAAACTCTCTCCACCGGCGAAAGGGGCACTAACCGTATCAACTCTTAAGAAAAAAGCGAATGAAGTTTGGGGCAACAAAAGTGCCGGACTATATGATATGGGAGACGGCGTAGCGCTCTTTGAATTCCGTACAAAGCAGCAGACGCTCGGGTTTGAGCTGGTGAAATCAGTTGAATACGCCTGCGAAATCGTTGAGGAGCAGTTCGATGCACTGGTTATTGGTCATGATAAAGAGAATTTCAGCTATGGAGCGAATCTTGGTGAGGCCGGAGAAGCACTTAAAAAAGGAGATTTTGATCAGATTACGGAAGCCGTGGAGAATTTCCAGCGTGTTGCTGTGGGGCTTCGGTACCAGCCGTTTCCGATTGTTGGAGCGGTAGCCGGTCGCTGTTTTGGTGGCGGTGTGGAGTTTATGATGCACTGCGACAGAGTGGTTGCTCATCACGAACTGTACTGTGGACTTGTGGAACTTGGTGTCGGGTTGATACCGGCCGGTGGTGGAACAAAAGAGCTGCTGCTTCGCGCAATGAATAAAGTGCAAGAGTCAGAGGATGCTGATCCGTTGCCATATCTTAAAGACGCGTTTAAAACGATCGGCTTGGCGAAGGTATCAGACAGCGCTCAAAAGGCGAAAGAGCTGGGCTATCTGCGTGACAGCGATAGAATTGTAATGCACCGTGACCTGCTTTTGTCCGCAGCAAAACAGGAGGCAAAATCGATGGCCCAATCCGGCTACAGGCCGCCTGCTGAGCCAAAAATTAAACTGCTGGGTCAGACCGGAAAAAGTGTGTTGGATGTTACGCTATACATTATGGCCGAAGCGAAATGGGCATCGCCGTATGATAAAGTACTGGCCGGGAAAGTGGCGGACATTATGACGGCCGGTGACATCAGCGAAGCCCAGGAAGTTCCGGAATCGTACGTACTGAAACTAGAACGCGAAGCGATTTTGGAGTGCTTCAAAGACGAGCGAACTCACAAACGAATGGAGCATATGCTTAAGACGGGGAAACCTCTTAGAAACTAGTAAATGGTAGAAAGACGATAGACAATAGATGTAATTTAAAATTTTACATTAAAAGTGTAAGGATTATTCAATTTCGAGTTCATACAGATAGTAACCTTAATTTAAATCTGTAGGACAATGAATAACTTTAGAAAGTTGAAAATTTGGGAAAGGTCAATTGAATTATCTACCGATATTTATAGGACAACAAATCAATTTCCAAAATCTGAACTTTATGGTATTACGTCACAAATAAGACGAGCGGTTGTCTCAATTAGTTCAAACATTGCAGAAGGTGCCGGAAGACAGTCACAAAAAGAGTTTGTACAGTTTTTAAATATTGCAAAAGGATCCTGCTACGAACTTGAAACACAACTTTTAATTTCAAAAAATCTCAAATTTATTGAAGAAGAAGATTTTCGAAATTTGGAAGAAAAGTTGGTCCAAATTGAAAAAATGATATACGCTTTAGTAAAAAAGTTGAATAAAGAATTGAATTACTAAAAATCTATAGACCATATACTATTGACAATTTACTAAAACACCTTCTCAAGAGGGGAGTTATGAATTCCTAACATTTTTAATATCTGAACTATGAAGAAAAACAACGAAGTTGTAATCGTAGCAGCAAAGCGAACCGCATGTGGAAAGGCGAATAAGGGATCGCTCCGGTTTACCCGACCTGACTCCATGATGGGGGAAATAATTAAAGATCTGTTGAAACATTCGCCGGGTGTAGAGCCGGAGATGGTGGAGGATGTAATTGTGGGGTGTGCATTTCCGGAAGCATCACAGGGGATGAACGTGGCGCGGCAGAGTGCTTTTTTAGGTGGATTGCCTGATAGTGTGCCCGGAATGACCATCAATCGGTTTTGCTCCTCGGGATTACAGACGATCGCCATGGCCGCGGAACGAATTATGGCGGGAGGCGCGGAAATTATCATCGCCGGTGGGGTGGAGAGCATGAGCCAAGTACCGATGGGCGGAGTGTCATTTCAGCCCAATCCTAAGCTGGCAGAAGAGCGTCCTGAGGTCTACATTAGCATGGGGTTGACCGCAGAAAATGTCGCGGACAAATATGGGGTGAGCCGAGAGGATCAGGATGAATTTGCATATAATAGTCACCGAAAAGCGATAAAGGCGTGGGAAGAGGGATATTTTGATGATCAGATCACGCCAATGGAGATAACGCACAAATATGTAACGGCCGGTGGAGAAGTTGAGAAGGAAACATTTACGTTTGATAAAGATGAAGGCCCGAGAAAAGATACAAATATGGAGGCTCTTGGTGGATTGCGGGCCGTCTTTAAACAGGGAGGATCGGTTACGGCCGGAAACTCATCACAAATGAATGATGCGGCAGCGGGTGTTTTGGTGATGACACGAGCAAAAGCTGAAGAGCTTGGACTTGAGCCGATCGCAAAATACCATGGATTTGCCGTAGCGGGTGTTGCCCCCGAAATAATGGGAATCGGGCCTGTGGAGGCGATACCGAAAGTGTTGAAACAGACCGACATCAAATTGGAAGATATTGATCTGATTGAACTCAATGAAGCATTTGCAGCGCAATCACTGGCGGTCATTCGAGAAGTAGGCCTCGACTCCAAAAAAGTAAATATCAACGGCGGGGCTATTGCGATGGGGCATCCGCTTGGCTGTACCGGTGCTAAGCTGACCACACAGATCCTACACGACCTCCAAAGGCTCGATAAACGCTACGGCATGGTAACGATGTGCATCGGCGGCGGAATGGGCGCTGCGGGGATATTTGAGAAGGTTTAGTTGATAGTCCTGAGTCGTGAGAATGGCAGGTACACTCCCCTCCTTCGCAAGGAGGGGCCGGGGGTGGTTGGCCGGGAAAGCTGTGGA
>SKWF01000237.1 GCA_007129085.1 Balneolaceae bacterium
GGGTGAGCCATAATTGGCAATTTGCTTTTAGCAGCAAGCTCCTGCATAACCGATAGTCCTGTCAGCTGCGGGCTAATGAGAACGCCGTCTGCACCCAAGTCGGCCGCCAGTTTAAATCGATCAAAAACTTCGCTATTGGACCCTGTGATATTTGGGAAGTAGAGCGTTTTTTTACCGGAAATCTGCTCTCCTTTTCGTACCGCCCTGAGGACAGATTGAACCCGGCTTTTAAATGGGGCGGAGGGCTGGTTTGCCAACCCGTGATCATCTTTAATGATGTCAATCCCGCCTCTCGAAAAATGATAAGCCCGCTCTGCCAGGTGAGCAGGAGTGAGTCCCACGGGTTTCAGTGCTGTACAGCTTAAAGCTCGGTTATCAGCTTTAAGGAGAGTTCGTATTCCAGAGATTCCAAATGAAGGTCCGTCGCAAATTTTGGATAAAAAGCCTCGATCAACATCCACCATTTTAATGTTTGGTTTGATGGATGAGTTGCCGAAGAGTACGTTTAAAAACTGAACAGGATCGGAACCGACAAGTCCGGTTGAGAATTGAATGGTAGCATGCCAGTTGTTGTCACCGATGTTTGATAACTCTGAAACCTCTGCGATGTAGCTCTTAAACTCTTCGGGTACCGTTTCCGGCGGCATCTCAACAGACTGCTCAACGGCTATAGAATGGGCTAAAATTTCAGCCTCAGATTTTGTTGAGGCTGAAAATTGATAGGTGGCATAAAAGTTATTTACCGCATTCATCCGGTGTTACCGAATTATGGTTTCGTTGCGTTTTGGACCGGTGGATACCATCGTAAATGGAACGCCGATATACTCCTCAATAAACCGGATATACTCAAGAGCCTTTTTAGGGAGGTCATCAAACGAATCGATATTTCTTGAGCTGCTGTTCCATCCCTCAAACTCTTTGTAGACCGGTTTTACATGTTCAAGCTCCCCGGTGTCGAGTGGAAAAACGTCGGTTTTGGCACCGTTATGCTCGTAATGAGTACACACTTTGATGGTTTCAAAATCATCAAGAACATCCAGTTTGGTGAGGGCGAGTTCGTTCAATCCGTTGAGGCGAACTGCATATTTCAGGGCTACAAGATCTAGCCAGCCACAGCGACGCGGTCGTCCTGTTGTGGCACCAAATTCCGCACCATTTTTACGAAGTTTTTCCCCGGCTTCATCAAACAACTCGGTAGGGTATGGGCCATTGCCTACTCGTGTTGAGTACGCTTTGGTAATTCCAAGTGCGTTTGTGATAGCAAGCGGAGGAATTCCACTGCCGGCACATGCACCGCCCGCCGTTGGGGATGATGACGTAACATATGGATAGGTTCCATGATCTACATCGAGTAGGCTGCCTTGAGCGCCTTCCAATAGGATGGAGGCTTTTTTATCAACGGCGTTATGCAGCAGTTCGGTGGTATTGCAGATATATGGACTAATGCGGTCGATGGCAGGAGTTAAATCATCGAGAATTTTTTGGGCATCAATTTTTGGCTCATTGTAAACGTGCTCAAGCGCTTTGTTGATGTCATCTACATTTTGCTGGATATTCTTTTTCAACTTTTCTCGGTTGGCAAGATCACCCATTCGTATTCCCAAGCGAGCTACTTTACTCACATAGGCCGGTCCGATGCCGCGGCCTGTTGTACCAATTGCATCTTTACCGCGATTTTTCTCTTTAACGTTGTCCAGCACTTTATGATAGGGTAGGATAACATGAGCGGAGCTGCTTATAAAAAGGCGATCTTTTAGCGTTACACCAATTTCTTCTACCTCTTCAATCTCTTCAACCAGCGCTATGGGATCGATAACAACGCCGTTGCCAATCACACATTTTGCATCTCCGTTAAACATCCCCGACGGAATAAGGTGAAGAACTATTTCTTGATCATCAAACTTAATGGTATGACCGGCATTAGCGCCTCCCTGGTAGCGAACCACGTAATCGGTATCAGCACTTAAGAGGTCAACAATTTTTCCTTTACCTTCGTCGCCCCACTGGGCACCAACAAGAATTCTAATTTTCATAATCCAAAAAAAAGGAGGTGCGTAAAACACCTCCTTATATTTAAAGTTAAATTTTGCAGATGATTATTCGTCTTCTTTAAAAGATTCAATCGCTTTATCGAGTGATTGATAATGCTTAAAGACGGTAATCAGCTTTGTAATGGTTAACAAGCTTCGAATTTTTTCACCGGCATTGCAGATGCGCAAATCCCCACCTGCTTTTTTCATAGTGGTAAGTGCGCCGATGAGCATTCCCAGCCCCGAAGAGTTCATAAACTTTACGTTTGAGAGATCAATAACAACGTTCAGTTGATTGCTTTCAATCAGATCGTGCAGTTTTTCATTCAGGCGCACCGCATCCGGCCCACCCATAACGTTTCCGCTGAATTCTATCACTACACAATTATATCTCTCGGATATGTCAAAGCCCATAAATATCTCCGTTCATTATATTTTTGAATGATTTATGACTTCTTTTTTGCCTGAATTGCTCGAGATTGAAACTCAACAACCAGCGTGCTCGCCACAAATAGAGAGCTATAGGTACCGAGAATCACACCAAGAACGAGGGCAAAAGCAAAGCCTTTAAGCACTTCTCCGCCGAATATAAACAGCACGGTTACTACAAACAAGGTAGTAACAGATGTTATAACTGTACGACTGAGAGTATCATTTAAGCTTTTGTTAATCATATCCTTAAACGCCATGGTTTTGTAGATCAAGGAGTTTTCACGAATCCTGTCAAATACAACCACGGTATCGTTCAGCGAATACCCCACAATGGTCAGGAATGCTGCAATCAGGGCCTGATCAATGGTCATATCGAATGGAACGAGTGGCTCTAACACAGTAAATACCCCCAGTACGATTACAACATCATGGATGAGTGCGGCTACGGCCCCGGCTGAGAAGTACCAGCCTTTAAACCGAATGAGGATATAGATGAAGACCACAGCTATCGCAAACAGAACGGAGTTTAAGGCTGCTGCCCTCAGGTCGTCCGCAAAACGGGGACCTACCAAGTCTGTTTTAATAACGGTGTGAGGATTATCGGGGTAGAGTTCATTTAAGCTGGTAGCGATAATTTCGCGAACGTCTGCCACATCACCTTCCATATCGGTACGGATCAAAATGTCGCTGGGTGATCCGAACTGCTTCAGTTCAGGTGTAGCTCCTAACGGCTCGGTTAAATGTGTTCTAATTTCAACAACATCAACGTCGTTATCGAAATCGAATACGTACTCTTTACCGCCACGGAAGTCAATTCCGTAGTTCAATCCCATGGTGAGGATTGCGACAATGGAACCCAAAAACAGGGTTCCGGAAATAACTACAGCAATCTTTTGAGTGCTGATAAAATCAAATGTTGGAGATTCAAACCATCTCATAATTATTACCTGTGATTTTAAATTTTTTAATTTCGTTGAGGATTATCCGAAACTGATGGATGATGTACGTTCGCGTGTCAGGTAATCGACAATCACACGTGTGATGACGATAGCACTAAACAGCGACGCTATAATTCCTGCCATCAGCGTAATGGCGAAGCCTTTAATCGGCCCCATACCAAAGCTGTAGAGGATAATACC
>SKWF01000242.1 GCA_007129085.1 Balneolaceae bacterium
GACCGAGCGAAAACTGCATTTATAACGTTAGAAATTACTAATGTGGATAACTAGCCTGCAATGTGGACAACCTGAAAATTGCCTTCACAGCAGATTAAACAAGTATTTGGTAGGCCATTTATGGTTTAGAGTGTGTATAACCCGTGAAAAGAGCATGTGCTCTTTTTAAGAATTAGCGGGATCTGATTTTTATAAATCAAAATAAAATTCATTAAACCGTTTATACTTTTTTCATTGTGGATAACTGCCGGTGATTGTGGAAAAGTAAATGAGAAATTTCTTGTTGTAAGCTCTCCTCACAAATATATTAGTAGACACGTTTTAGCAAAAGCAAGTAGCGCTTCTCAAAGCAGCAATTCACAGAGCGAACAAATTTAGTTTAACCAAGACAGAATAAAACCGACTATGAAATTTACACGATATAACACGAAAAAAAGCTGGAAGACACCGTTCGATAGAATAGAATTTGAAGAGAGAAAGTCTGTAATTAAAAATCCGGATGGTTCGCTGATTTTCGAAATGGAAAATGTGGTTGTTCCAAAATCGTGGTCGCAGGTGGCAACCGATATTATTGCACAAAAATATTTCCGAAAAGCAGGTGTGCCGGCCAAGCTGAAAAAAATTAAGGAAGAAGGAGTACCTAAATGGTTGCAGCGATCGGAGGCTGATAAAACTGCACTAAAAAAACTTGATGAAGAGGATCGTTATACTCACGAAATCGACAGCCGTCAGGTATTTAACCGCCTTGCCGGATGCTGGACCTACTGGGGATGGAAGCACGACTATTTTGCAAGCGAGAAGGATGCGAAAGTTTTTTATGATGAACTCTGTTATATGTTGGCCAATCAAATGGCCGCTCCCAATAGTCCACAGTGGTTCAATACCGGCCTTCACTGGGCGTATGGAATTAACGGACCGGCACAGGGTCACTATTATGTAGATGCTGAAACCGGCAAATTGAAGAAATCTACCGATGCCTACACACATCCGCAGCCACACGCTTGCTTTATTCAGAGTGTGGATGATGATCTTGTAAACGAAGGCGGTATTATGGATCTCTGGACACGAGAGGCACGTCTCTTTAAGTATGGTTCCGGAACGGGATCAAACTTCTCTGATATTCGTGGATCAGGAGAGGGGCTCAGTGGTGGTGGAAAATCCTCAGGCCTGATGAGCTTCCTTAAAATTGGTGACCGTGCTGCGGGTGCTATCAAATCAGGTGGTACAACTCGTCGAGCAGCCAAAATGGTGACGCTCGACCTGGATCACCCCGATATTGAAGAGTATATAAACTGGAAAGTTCGCGAAGAGCAGAAGGTTGCTTCTATTGTTACGGGATCAAAAATCACCGAAAAACATCTGAAAACGATTATTGGCCTTTGCCATGAACCCGTAACCATTGATGGACGGAAGATGAACGGGAAAGTGAGTCGCGACCCGATCAAAAACAGAGATCTTGGAAAAGCGATTAAGGAAGCCAAGCGTGATCAGGTTCCTCTAAACTACATAGAGCGGGTGATACAGCTCGCCGCACAGGGCTTTACCGATATTGAGTTTGATACCTACGATACCGACTGGAATTCAGAAGCCTACTTGACGGTAAGCGGTCAAAATTCCAACAACTCGGTTCGTGTTCCCAACAGCTTTATGAAGGCGGTGAAAGAGGAGACCGATTGGCATCTGCTCGGACGGATTGAAAAACGTGCCGCTAAAGAAGAGGGCAGAGATCCGAAACCGATGAAGACGATTCCGGCACAAGAGCTGTGGGATCAAATTGGTTATGCCGCTTGGAGTTGTGCCGATCCCGGTACGCAGTATCACGACACCATCAACGAGTGGCACACATGCCCAGAAGATGGGCCGATTAAAGCGAGTAATCCATGTTCGGAATATATGTTCCTGGATAACACCGCTTGTAATCTCGCTTCGTTGAACCTGATGAAATATTTTAAAGACGAAGATTGCAAAGAGTTTGATGTAGAGGCTATTAGCCACGCATCACGACTCTGGACAGTTGTATTGGAAATCTCTGTATTGATGGCGCAGTTTCCATCCAAAGAGATCGCTGACCTCTCATTCAAATTCAGAACATTGGGACTCGGTTACGCTAACCTCGGCGCTGCGCTGATGGTTCAGGGTGCACCGTACGACAGTGATAAAGGATCTGCTATTGCCGGAGCCATTACCGCCATGATGCACATGAAGTCTTACGCTACAAGTGCTGAAATGGCCGAAGAGCTGGGTACATTTGAAAACTACGACAAGAATAAGGAGCACATGCTTAAAGTGCTGCGGAATCATCGTAGAGCAGCGTATAATGTACCCGACTCAGAGTATGAAGACCTCACCATCAAACCGATTGGGATTGATGAAGAGGTGTGCCCCGACTACCTGTTGAAGGCAGCGCGGGATAATTCGGATGAAGCCGTTGAGCTTGGTAAAAAGCACGGCTACCGAAATGCACAGGTTACCGTAATTGCACCGACCGGTACAATCGGCCTGGTGATGGATTGCGATACCACCGGTATTGAACCGGATTTTGCCCTGGTGAAGTTTAAGAAACTGGCCGGCGGCGGATATTTCAAAATCATCAATCAAAGTGTGCCTTTGGCGCTCAAAAACCTCGGGTACGAGCCGAAGGAGATTGATGAGATTATTAACTACGCGAAAGGGTACGGCACTATCGACGGAGCGCCGCACATCAACCCGGAAAACCTGAAGGAGCTCGGCTTTACGGACGAGAAAATTGATGCGATTAACGAGGCGCTGCCAAGTAGCTTCGATATCAAATTTGCCTTCAACCACTGGACGCTCGGCGAAGAGTTCTGCAAAGAAGAGCTCGGAATTACCGAAGAGCAGCTGAATGATTTCAACTTTGATATGCTGCGATTCCTCGGCTTCAGCAAAGGACAGATTCAGGATGCGAACGATTACGTTTGCGGAACGATGACCGTAGAAGGTGCACCCTATATTAAGGACGAACATCTTGCCGTATTCGATTGCGCCAACAAGTGCGGCCGTACGGGAACCCGATTTATCTCGGCATCCGGCCATATCAACATGATGGCAGCAGCTCAACCGTTTATCTCCGGTGCGATATCCAAGACGATTAACCTTCCGAACGAGGCGACGGTTGATGATATCAAAGATGCCTACATGGAGTCGTGGGAGAAGATGCTGAAGGCCAACGCGCTTTATCGTGACGGATCGAAATTGAGTCAGCCGCTGAACTCCATGAGCGACGTTCTGGAGGAGTTGGAAGATGAGGATGACGATACCGCTGCCGAGCAGGATCGCGTGGTACAAACGGCCGAAAAAATTATCCATAAATATGTGGCGCGCCGACAGCGTCTGCCTTACCGACGCAGCGGATATACGCAGAAAGTGAAAATTGGCGGACAGAGCGTCTACCTGCGAACCGGTGAGTACGATAACGGACAGCTGGGCGAAATCTTTATTGACATGCATAAAGAGGGAGCGGCATTCCGAAGCTTGATGAACTGCTTTGCGATTGCAATTTCCCTTGGCCTGCAGCACGGCGTTCCCCTCGAGGAGTTTGTAGACGCCTTTACCTTTACCA
>SKWF01000341.1 GCA_007129085.1 Balneolaceae bacterium
CAAATTGGAACCTATTCGACGGGCATGAAAAAGAAAACACAGATTGCCGCCGCGTTTATTGTAAATCCATCTGTGTTAATTATGGATGAACCGATGAGGGGATTGGATCGGGCGGCCCGGGATATTGTGTACGAAATGATTATTGAAGCGAAAAAAAGTAAGGCTGTTGTATTAATCGCCTCACATACCATAGACCGAGATTCGGCCGAATTTGATACAATCATCGACTTCCCGATAGATGAATGATTTTATATTACTGAGACGTTATCCTTAAATTGTAAAAACGAAGCAAAACAGAAAATTTTACCTCGTAAAAATTTAGAAACTTATTAATCAGATGTCAGAAATTAAGCTTCCCGAAGTTGAACTGAATATTTACTCCCCGAAAGATCCGGTGGAAGTAGAGGTTGTTGAGAATTATATCGTAACCAAAGAATCGAGCCCGAATATCGTGCGGCATATCACCTTTAATATTGCCGGTACGGACCTGGAGAATAGAGTCAGGGTGGGGCAGTCTATTGGTATTCTGCCACCGGGAAAAAATGAGAAGGGGCGTCCACATAAATTGCGACTCTATTCCGTTTCATCCCCCACAGATGGAGAGCATGGAAAGTCTAACTTGATTTCAACAACTGTAAAGCGCACCATCGACGAGCTTGGCAATAAACTTTACTTAGGGGTGGCATCGAACTATCTGGCTGATCTGAAACCGGGCGACAAAGTACAAATGACCGGGCCTAGTGGTCGACGGTTTTTGCTACCGGAAAATCCACACGATTTTAACTATTTGTTTTTTGCGACGGGAACAGGAATTGCCCCGTATCGAGGTATGATTCAGGAACTTTTTAGTGAAGGGTTTAAAAATGATTGCGTGCTTGTTTTTGGATGTCCATACCGTACGGATCTGTTGTATGCCGATTATTTTGAGAAAATGGACGAAGAGCACGAAAATTTTCACTATCTGAAATCGATTTCGAGGGAAGCCCGCAGGCATGATGGCTCTAAATTTTATGTGCAGACCCAACTGCAAGATGAAAAGGAGCTGTTATACCCTATTCTGGCGAAAGATAATACGTTGATTTATATCTGCGGGATGAAGGGGATGGAAACCGGTATTTACAAGGAACTGGTGAAGCAGAATTTGCCGGAGTATTTGCAGATCAAAAAAGAACTGCCCGAAAACCTGGATGATATTCCACAGGATAAATTTAAGAGGTTCATCAAACCGTCTATGAGGACGTTCGAAGAGGTTTATTAGCGTTGAAACCGGTTTTTGGAAAACAGAATTCTAAAATATTGTTTCATGCTCTGCTTACAGCTGTAGATTAGATCTTTCTTTAAGTTGTAATTTGGGGTGGCTTTTTTACCCGGCGGTATATAGTAACTGACGGGTGCAAAAACTCCGGGTAGCGGGGAGAAACGTTTATGGAAATCGGTAAAGGCGTTTACATATTTGGTTGCATATCTGTCAGATAGCAGTTCGGGGCCGACTAAAGACATTTTGCCGGTTATTACATACCACAGCTGGGGTAGTTTGAACATGTTGAAGGTGTATAATATTCTGCAGAAAAAATTAAAGCGGTTCGAAGATTCTTGGTTTGTGGTTTCGAATTGGGTAACTCCAATGTTATACACTTTAGTCGATAAAGGTCTGCCAAATATTCCAATGCCCTCTACCGGTTGAAATATTGATTTTTTACCCGAAAATTTTAGGCCGAGAGCAATAAAAGGAAAGAGTAAGAGGTGTAAAACCATCAACAGGGTTCCGAAAAGGAGATCGAAAAAACGACGTAATTTTGGAGCTTGGTCTTTTATTTCATGGAAAAAAAGTTCTACGATAGGCCCTTCAAGCTCATCCGTTTTTACGAAATAATGCTTTTCGAAGAGAATTTTTTCTTGTACAGATGAAAATTCGGGTATATCCGTCTTTAATTCTACAGACATGCTTTAAATACTTAAAAGAGTAACATCAAATTTTGGGGTACTGCTATTTATATAGCGTACTATAGATATGGATTGTATCAATTGATTTTTGTTACAAATCAATGACTACTTTTTTAATCTTACAAACTTATAGGGGAGAATGTTCCCGCCAAACATATCGGTGTAAACTTGTGTAAATACGGCTCCGAGCAGAATGGTTTGAATATTGTAGTACACCCATACCACAAATATTACCAACGAACCTGCGGCTCGGTAGGTGGCATCGATTCCGCCGGCTGAAAAGTAGAAGCCGATCAGATACTTACCCAGCAAAAAGAGCAGAGTTGTAACCAATCCGCCAATCAGAATATCAACCCAGCGCGCATTTACATCGGGCAGAATTTTAAATATTAGTGTGAAAAAAAGAACGGCAAAACCGAGAGTTGTCAGCTCGGAAATGATTTTATAAAAATCGATATCCAAAATGTTGATGGAGGGGATAAATATGCCGGAGATTATTCCCAGTGCGGCTTCAGTTAACAGGGAAGCGATAAGCAGCAGACTGATAAGAAAAATCATGCCTATAGCCAACACTCGGCTGAGCAGAAAATGCCAAATCGAATTCATGGTGATCTGCTCCACATTCCAAATTCGGTTCAGTGTGGTTTTCAACTGTGCAATGACCGTAGTGGCACCAAACAGAACGGTGATAGTGGCAAGAACGGTTGTTCGGAAACCACTTGTGGAATAGGAGATACCAAGGAGAAACTGGTTCAGGTTTTCCGCAATTTCATCACCGGTAAGTTCTGCAATTTGATGCTGCAGTTGTGTGGTGATGAACTCCTCGCTTAAAAAAATACTTGATAGAGAAACGATGAGGATAAAAAGTGGAGCTATAGAAAAGATGGTATAAAAAGCGATAGCCGCTCCCTGTGTGATAATATCATCATCAAGGGCTTTTTTAAAGGTGCGAATGAGCAACTCTTTAATATCACTGAGAACGGTTTTTATACTGGGAATGGAAATTTTCATAACCGCTTAAATATTTCATTTACTGCTTTATCGATGTCTGTATCAGAATTGTAATAGTGCGGGGATATTCTAAAAAAACCCTCTCGTGTTGAAATCGTAATACCGGACTTTATTAGTTCTGAGACTACCTCATCATACTCCTCTCGTTGAACACCTTCTACGGTAAAAGTTACAATGCCGAGTCGATTCTTAGCATTTTTTGGTGTAATAAGTGAAACACCTTTCCTGCTTTGAAGGTTCTCGATAAGTTGGCCTGTTAAATAGAGAATTTGCTGCTGAATTTTTTCCGGACCGATGTCAAATTTTGATTGCAGCGATGCTCCCAGCCCCGTAATACCAAGCATATTCGGCGTGCCGGTTTCCAGGTGTTGATTTACCGGCTGCCAATCCTGCTCAAAATTCGAAAGTTCCCACGGCTCCTTTACCGATAACCAACCGGTTTGAACCGGCTCAAGATTTTTGCTTAATGATTGAGATAAATACAAAAACCCCTGTCCCATTGGGCCCATTAGCCATTTGTGACCGCCGGAAGCAAGTGCATCGATATGGCATTTTTGAACATCAACCTGTTGCGCACCCAACGCCTGAATTCCATCAACCACAAATGTAATATTGTG
>SKWF01000307.1 GCA_007129085.1 Balneolaceae bacterium
CTGCTCTATGATCGTCTCTATATCAACGACGGAACCGGCAACTATACGCGGTCTGATGAACTTCTGCCGCAGTTTCGTCTCAATGGCAGTGTTGTAAAGGCGGGCGATATCAGCGGGGATGGAGCACTGGATCTTTTTGTAGGCGGCCGGTCGGTTCCATGGTCGTACGGCCTTTCGCCTGAGCACGCGATTCTAAGAAACGATGGAGGCGGTAATTTTGAAAATGTTACGGAATCTCTGCTGCCTGAATTGACGGAGCTGGGAATGGTTACCGATGCTGCGTGGGTAGATTTTACAGAGAACGGCAACCTCGACCTGGTAGTAGTGGGCGAGTGGATGCCGATAACGGTATTTGAAAATCGGGGCGATCGGTTTGTGAATGTAACCGATGAATTTGGTTTGGATAGAACTTCCGGCATGTGGCAATCACTTGAAGTTGCTGATATCACAAGTGATGGACGCCCTGACCTGATTGCCGGAAACTTCGGTACAAACTCCCGTCTGCAGGCCTCAGCAGATGACCCGATCTCACTTTTTATCAATGATTACGACGATAGCGGGTATCCGTCAGGGATTGTTTCTCGCCGGGTGGATGGCATGGACGTTCCGTTTGAACAGCTTGATGAACTTCTGCAAGAGATTCCGGAATTGACCCGTGCAATTACCAGTTACGAAGATTATGCCTCACGCTCCATTCAGAGTCTTTTTGGTGAGGAAAAAGTATCGGAGGCCACAAAGCGGCAGATTACGGAGATGAGATCACTCGCGGTACTGAATCGGGGTGATGGCAGGGTAGACCTGGAGCCGCTGCCGATTGAGGCTCAGGCTTTCCCGGTTAAAGCTGCTGAGTACTATCGGGATGATAACGGAGTGGCTAACATTCTGATGGCGGGGAATCATTACGATGTGAAACCGAGTTACGGCGGGCGACAGGATGCCGGTTTTGGAGTTCATCTTACCTATAGTGATGATGAAGGATTTAGATCTTTAACTCTGCAGGAGAGCGGATTTTTTACCCGGGGTGAAGCGAGAGCGTTACATCGTTTTAACACGCCTGAAAATGGCACCTTTTTCCTCGTTGGGAAAAATAATCAGCCGTTTGAACTGTTTAGAAAAAGTAATTAAGCTTTTGCGTACATTTTTAAAACATATTTTGGCCCAATACCTAATACTCAATACCTAATACCCAAAATAGCTGTATCGGTTCAGTAGATTGGGTTACGTTGTTTACGGAATAATTTATCTAAGAAATTATATGAAGTTAATTTTACGAGTTTTTTTGCTAACTGCGATAACAGCACTGTTTATAAGCTGCGGAAGTGATCCCGAAGGAGTTGATACGGAGTCGGAGGAGTATCGCGAGGCGGTATCGAACTTTTTTGTGAGCCTTGGTGCCAGTCAGACAGAAGAGGCTCGTTTTGCTTTTAACAAGATGAATGATGTGGCCAATGCTTTTCCTGATGAGCCGGCAGCCTGGGCAAATCTTGGTGTCTATGCCATGCGCCAGGGAAATTTAACGCTGGCTGAAGAACGGTTTGAACAGGCACGGGAGTTGGCACCTAATCACCCCGACGTGCTCTATATTTCGGGACTTTTTGAAAGTCGAAGAGGAAATGTAGATGCCGCAGTAGATTTTATCAGATCGGCAGTTGAGGCAGACCCGGAAAATGTTAGAGCTCAATATTCGCTGGTTGAAGAGCTCGAACGGCAGGATGAAGAGGCAAACAGAGAGGAAATTTTAGATCGTATTCGTCAGCTTTCCAACAATCTGCCCGATAACCGCGCCGTATGGTTTGAAGTGGCAAGAATTGCCGGAAACAGCGGGGAAGCAGATCTTCTTGATGAGGCGATGAACGCGTTGGCAGATTACCGCAGTGAATGGAATAGTGAAGCGGTGGAGCAGTTTGAAATTGTGCAGGAAATCGTAGCCGACAGAGATTATGTAGAATTGAATCTGGAACTCGCCTTTCTGCGAAATGCCGTTGAGCCTGGGAGCGCCTTTACAGAAGATTTGCGGGAGATACAGCTCGATCCCAATGAGGTGGGCTTTTTAATAGAACGGTTCATAAATCTGCCAATGCCGGAATTCAGAGCTTCTGAGCCGGACCTTGATATTTCATTTTCCGATCGTGAGGATAGCGAGCTGCCACAGCAGGCACAATTTGTAAAGTCAGCTACTCTGCTCGAAGAGCTACCGCCGCTGCCTGTCTATATTGCTGATGCTGGCCTGGTTATTGATGATGAGACAATTCTCTCATTTCCTGGGAGCAGTGAGGATCGACTGCCGCCTCACGCCATGGCCGAAATTGATTATAACTACAATTTCATGAATGATATCGCCCTTGCCGGTAGTGAAGGGTTCAGGCTTTACGAGCAGAATGAGGATCAGTCATTTACCGATATTACCGCTTCATTGAATCTGCCCGATAGAATTTTAAATGGTAATTATTATGGTATTTGGACGGCGGATGTAGATCTTGATGGAGATTTAGACCTGGTTTTAGCTCCGGTAGAGGGAGAACCGATTGCCCTGCGAAATAATACCGACGGCACGTTTACCGAAATCGATCTTTTTAACGGTGTAGAGAATGTTGTCGATTTTCGATGGGCTGATCTCGATAACGATGGCGCCGCAGATGGATTAATGTTAACAAGAGGCGGGGAGCTGGTCCATTTTAAAAACCTGAGAAATGGAGTTATTGAAAAATCAGATCGCTTGCCGGTGGATGAAACCGTAGATGCGTTTGCAGTTGCCGATCTGAACGCCAACGGTACGTTTGATATCGTTACTCTAACGGCCGATGGAGAAGTTCAGCGCCTTGAATATAAGAGAAGCCGCGACAGTTGGGATACCGAAATACTGTTCGATGTGGAGCCGGGCAACAGCTCCCCCGAAACCACACGAATTTTTGCTCCCGACCTGGATAACAACGGGAGCCTCGATCTTCTACTTACATCGGATGAACGCACGGATGTCTGGCTCAGTGACAGCGATCTCAACTTTACGAATATTAATGCCGATCTGCCCGGTGGTGTCTATTCCATTTTTGATATTGACGGAAATGATCGCCTCGACCTGCTTGGGTTGACGGATGACCACTCCACATATCAAAAAATGAACAGCGGCACGAAAGGGTACAACGCCCGATCGATTCGCGCCCGCGCATCCGGTGAGGAGGGAGATCAGCGGATAAACTCCTTCGGCATTGGTGGCGAGATGGAGATTCGAACCCAACTGCTGTATCAAAAACAGTCCATTACATCGCCGATTGTCCATTTTGGATTGGGAAGTCATGATGAGGCCGAGATGCTGCGGATTATCTGGCCAAACGGATCGGTTCAGGCCGAATTTGCCGAGCTGGGAATGGGTGCTACGATATTTAACGAGCAGATATTGAAAGGATCGTGCCCGTGGCTGTTTACAAATGATGGGGAAGAGATGCACTTTATCACCGATATTCTGTGGCGATCTCCACTCGGACTGCGTATCAATGCGCAGGAGACGGCTGGAGTGATTCAAACGCTCGACCGCGTTCGTATTCCGGGCGATCAGCTTAATCCCGTGGATGGGA
>SKWF01000133.1 GCA_007129085.1 Balneolaceae bacterium
CCAACATTTGCCGCAATAAATGCCGTCGGAGCTTTTTCACGAACAATTGAAAAAGACTTCTTCTCTTCGGGATGATCAAACAATGCACGCTGGCTTCCAACACCAAACGGCAGGTTATTCTCCTCACAAAATTCTGCTATCATACTGTTAATACTCCCCGCCTCCGAGTATCCACCGGTCATGGATGAGATAAAAAGAGGAAACGAAAATGTTCTACCCAGCAATGTAGCTTCCAGAGAGATCTCATCCACAGAAACTTCCGGCAGAGCATTATGTACAAAAGAGTATCGGTCCAGGCCCGTCCCCTCGCTGTAGGTCACATCCTCATTTAAACAGAGATCAACATGATCTTTTTTGCGGCTTTTGATAGACATAAAAAACTATTTGATGAAATTAAATCCGGTTCTCATTCATGGGAATGATAACAAAGATTTTTATTCTATAATCGTTCTTTCAATTAAATTGAGACTATATAAGAACTAACTACTCCTTTTTCCATTTTGCCCCCAATATTCAACAAACGTCCCTCCGGGACGTAACTTCTCCTCTGTTCACACTTTTTTTGCCACCTGCCAAACATCCCGATGGGATGTATTTTATTCGCTTCATCCCTGTTTTTTTATGATCACGATATCAATCATACTTCACAATGGGAGGAATTTCCCCATCTCACTTCTGTGTTGTTTGATGATCACGTTATCGTTCATACATCCAGATCGGATATTTATATAGTCAGCTTTTCCCAAGTTCTTTGCCTGGGCTCGAATAAAATCTTTCATCTCACACGCGATAAATCCAGTAAAAGCCGTCCCGACGGGACGGTTGATCGGTAACAATAAGTGCACAAGCACAACTTCCAACGTTCCGACGGAACGTTTGGTGAATTCAATCACTCAACCTATTTATCAACTCCAAGGCCTCTGTAAACACAGCAAAAGTGTAAGGATTCATGTGTTTTAGGTTCATACATATAGATATAACACATTAACTAAGAGAAAGTAATCCATGCCAAATACGTATACACAAATTCATATCCATTTTATTTTTGCGGTAAAATACAGAAGGTCACTAATTCATCCATCTTGGGAAAAACGTCTCTATCAATACATAACAGGAATATTTCGTAAAAATGGTCACAAAATGTTGCAAATAAATAGTATGCCTGACCACATCCATATATTGGTAGGTTTTCGTCCTAATCAGTCTATGTCAGCTGTAATTCAAAATATTAAAGCCGAAACCACAAAATGGATAAATAATAATGAATTTTGTACCACAAAATTTGCCTGGCAGGAAGGCTTTGGAGCATTTTCATACTCGAAAAGTCATCTCCCTAATGTAATCAACTATATTATAAACCAAGAAAAACATCACAAAAAGTTGTCGTTTAAAGAAGAGTACCGGCTGTTCTTGGAAAATTTTGACATTGATTATGATGAACGATATCTGTTTCAGGAACCTCAATAATTCACCAAACGTCCCTCCGGGACGTAACTTCTCCTCTGTTCACACTTTTTTTGCCACCTGCCAAACATCCCGATGGGATGTGATTTTTACGCCTCATATTCATCACACGCGATATAACCGGCAGTAAACCGTCCCATCGGGACGGCTGCTCGGTAAAGCAAGACGAACAAGCACGACTTCCAACGTTCCAGCGGAACGTTTGATGAGTTCAGGCACTCAATCAAATATCGATTCCAGCTCCCCCTCTTCCATCAAATAAAATACGAACCGCCATTGATATGAAACGTCTGACCCGAAGCGTGCGGTAGTTTTCCTTCTGCCAAGTAGGTTACCATTTCGGCCACCTCATCGGGTTGGGTAATCTCATCAAACGCCGAGCCCTTCAGCAGATGCTCTTTCCCCAGAAGTTCCACCGCGTCCGATGCCATATCCGTCTCGATAAATCCCGGTGCAATGGAATAGGCCAAAATTCCCTTACGGCTGTAATCTCGCGCAATGCTCTTTGTAAATGCCACCATACCCGCTTTCGACGCCGCGTAGGCCGCATACTCCTGTGTGTCCCCACGATACGCCGCGCGAGACGACACGTTAATGATAATTCCACCACGACCGGCTTCCACGTTTTGCTGCAGAAACCATTTCGACAACAACGATGACGACAACAGATTCACATTCATCGTCCGGTTCCAGACATCCAGCCATTTTTCGTCAGAATCCTCCATGCCGGCATCGGTAAAAATTCCCGCATTATTAATCAGAACTTCCGGGGTTTCCTCTTCCAGCAACGGCTTGATGAACTCCCGCATATCATCCACGCTTCCCAAATCCACGTGCACGCCACGGAAATCTTCTGATGATGAAATCTCTTCCGGAAATTTTGATTTACGAGCCGTTCCTACAACTCTCCACCCTTTTTTGAGCGATGCCTTGGCAATTTCCAATCCAATTCCACGGGAACAACCTGTAATCAATACTGTTTTTTTCTCACTCATTCGCACTATCTTATTTTGTTCACAAATTTGTCTCGTTAAGCTCCATCAAACCGAACGGAATTGGAACTCCAACAGGGTAAGAAAATGTACGTTATAAATTTTACGTTTCAATATTTTCTCCGCCTCCTACTCCATATCTTTACAAAATCACACATTCAACGATATTGATTTAATAACGCACCAATTTATGTCCCTCAAAAAACAAGCAGTTTCCATATACGAACAAACGCTGGATGTTGTAAAACCTGCATCGGCACTTGCAGCTCATCTGCAATGGAACCCCGATACCGAAACATTAACTATTGGTGAACAGAAATTTCAAATCAACAGCACGTACCCACTATATGTAATTGGGTTTGGGAAGGCCGCCGCTGAGATGGCTAAAGCTGTTGAGCAGATTTTTGGAAATGCTATTGTTGATGGAATGGTCATCACCACTCCTGAAAATGTACAGAAGCTGCAAAAAATTCAGGTTTTCAAGGGATTGCACCCGCTGCCTGATCGCGAAAGCCTCTCCTCTTCGTACGAGCTGAGAGATTTTGCCAAATCCATACCACAAGAAGCTGTAGTGCTGAACCTGGTATCCGGGGGGACATCTTCGCTCTTCTGCCTACCGGCCGATCCGCTCGAAATTGAGGATATCCACTACCTGTATAAGCTTCTGATTCAATCGGGCGCAACCATTCATGAAATTAACACGGTTCGAAAGCTATTTTCTCAGGTTAAAGGCGGGCAGCTCCTGGAGTCTTTGAGCCATACTACACTCATCGACCTGATCATTTCTGACGTACCGGACGATGATTTAAAAGTGGTTGGAAGCGGACCAACGATACCACAGAAAATTTCGGCGAAAGATTCGTTTGGAGTATTAAAAAAGTACCGGCTTTATGATGTCATCCCCCACGATTTGCGCCGGTTTTTAGCCGCTCAAATGGACAAAGAGCTTGTTCAAAAAAATATTCGTCATTCGGAAGATTTCGTCAACCATCGATCATTCATCATAGCGTCTGCTACCCGCATGGCCCGGCACTGCGCCGATATTTTGGAATCCGAGGGGTTCGAAACTACCATCACCGATGAGGTCTGGACCGGCAGTGTCCATGA
>SKWF01000123.1 GCA_007129085.1 Balneolaceae bacterium
CGCCAGATGAGCTACACCGAAATTGCCACAAATATCGATACGGTAGATGCCGAGACGGTAGCTGAATGGCAGAGTGCAACCGTGCGCGATTGGGCCAAGGAATCAATGACCTACCGCGATGATGTGTATGATCTGCCTGATGACAAACGAATAGGTTTCGAATACCGCTACAAAAATTATGATTCCGTACAGAAGCGGCTGGTTCAGGCCGGAGTTCGCCTTGCCGGAGTTCTGAACGACATTTACGACAGCGAGTAAAGGAAAGTCTATCTTGCCCTGTAGCTAAAATCGGGGCAGCTTTCCACATCCACCTCGTAACACTGCTCCGCAGTGTTACCGATTATTTCGACTTTCAATCCTCGTGGTACTGTTCTGCAGTACCACACAATTTTTCCTCGTATCACTGCTCCGCAGTGTCACGCATCTCTGCTATTTATCCAATAATCTCGTTCAACACCTCTTTATACAGCTCAAGATCATCTTCGGAAAACAGAACAAAACGTATCAACTTCACGAACTCCAGTTCATGAGCCTCCACCTTTACGGTTTCAAACGCAATTTGAGCAGCATCATTCATAGGATATCCAAATGCACCGGTGGAAATTGCAGGAAACGCGATGCTGTTTATTTCGTGCTTTTCGGCCAGGTAGAGGGCATTTTTATAACACTTTGCCAGCAGATCACCCGAGGGTTCATCTCTGCCATAAACAGGTCCCAAACAGTGGATCACGTAATCGTTTGGCAATCCCGGCGCCTCTGTAATTACGGCTTCCCCCGGTTTGATGGGAGCCAGTGGCCGGGTTAGTTGAGTAAGTTCAGGGTCTCCTTTTCTGTGAATTGCCCCTGCAACCCCGCCACCAATTCGGAGCTCGGCATTTGCTGCATTAACAATAGCATCAATTTCGTCTTGGCTCGCAATATCTCCTGTTACAAGTTCAACTTTGGTATTTGAAAACGTGGTTTCCATAATTTTTGACCTCTTTCGCGCACAGATTTCAATGTAAAACGCATTATAAATGAATATATACACTGACAACTGAAATTTAAAAGCGCTTTTAATCACTACAAACCGGTAAAAAAGTGTGTTTATTTGTCAGTATCTCGTTGATTCACATCTACTTAAATAGAAAGCGGTTCCAAGAAATATACATTTTGTAAGCGGTTTTTTTAGATCTATTCAGCAACTTATATGATCGATAGATAGAGGCTATGTTATGAAACTGTTACGACAAAAAGTTTGGAAGTGCTTTCACTTAAAAAATATGCAAACCTGTCAGTAGTATGACAGCAGTGATGAATGTTTGAATGTCCAAAATATTGACCGGAAAAATGATTTCATCATACATTGTGGGTGAAGCGCAAGAGGCAAATGTAAACCGCTTGTGATTATTCAAACTCAAAAAATTTCCACTATGAAATCCATTGTTAAAAATATCACAACACTACTTTTCGTCGTAATATCATTCGCATCAGCTGAACTGGTAGAGGCTACTTCAGCAGAAGAAAGATCATCACAATCAAGTGACCAGATCGAAGCTGCACTATTATATGGTTTGGAATCTGAAGTTCGCGGTGTGCTTGAATCTACATTCTTTAATGTAATTACGTATAAAGCTTCCAACCCTTCATTTTCCTCTGAAAATATTGAAGAGGAGTTAGCGCGAATCGCAAAAGAAGCTGAAGCACACCAGGTTCGATACATTGCAACACTTACGCTCAACTTCTTGGCAGACAGTGAGCGATTTGGTACGCAAGAAGAACTCAACCAGCTTGTTGAATTTTCAAATGAGCATGAGGCTTTTGAATTTCTTGACGAAAGGATCAAAACTGAGGCTCTAACAGCTACTGACTAATTTTCAATAAAACCGGAAGGTTTTGTAAAAGGGCAATCCATTACCGGGTTGCCCTTTTTTTGTTTATGAAAGAATCCCCCTTTTCGAAGGGGCTCATTTTTTGAACGCGTAGCGAAAGTGATCCCGACAGGGAGAGCAGGTTGAGGTTTTTTGGGAAAAGCCGACACCTCGGCTGGGATGATCACCATAGTTACAGATAGATCGGAATTTAATATTTAAGCACATTGAATCATCCCCCATTGCCCTTTTATAGGGGAAGTGTCCAAAAAGTGCGTCATGCCGCACTTGATGCGGCACCTCCTGCCTCTATCATCGCTTATTACCATTTAGAAAGTTAGGAGACCCCGCATCTTCGCTCCGTTCTATGCGGGGTGACGTATCGGTTGGGTTTTGAGTGTGAATTCCGTCATGCCACTATTAAGAACGGTCTGCCAAAGTTAAAACTGCCGGTTGCCAATCGGTCACGTTTCTGTTGATACCGCCTGCCGGGCTGTAAATCCGTCAGATATTCAAACACGGTACATTTTTCGCAATAGAGTAGGGTAAAAGAGAAAACCCATAAAATTCTATTGTTATGAATTTCAACAAGTTTACAATTAAGGCACAAGAGGCTGTACAGGCGGCACTTGAGCTGGCGCAGAATAGCAACCACCAAGCGGTGGAGCCGTCGCACGTGTTATTATCGCTGTTAAAAGACAGTGAAAACGTTGTGATTACGGTACTGAAAAAAGTAGGCATTACCCTGCAGCCGCTCCGCGATAAACTGGAAAGAGAGGTAAAATCCTTTCCGGTAGTGAAAGGGGCATCCGTATCGGGCCAATACCTTTCCAATAAGACCAAAGCTGTGTTTGATGCAGCCCAGAAAGAGGCAAATGAACTTGGCGATGAGTATATCAGCTCGGAGCATATACTTTTGGCGATTCTTTCATCCGAAAGTGAAGCCTCAACAATTCTGAAAGACAGCGGACTTGCTAAAAAACAGGTTTTAGAGGTATTGAAAGAGGTTCGCGGATCACAAACCGTAGATGATCCCAATGCAGAAAGCCGATACCAGGCGTTGAAAAAATATGCCCGGGATCTGAATGAAGAGGCTGAAAAGAATAAGCTCGATCCCGTAATCGGCCGTGACCAAGAGATTCGCCGCGTGATGCAAATTTTATCACGCCGAACCAAAAACAACCCCGTTCTGATTGGTGAGCCCGGTGTGGGTAAAACGGCAATTGCCGAAGGTTTGGCACTGCGAATAGTGCGCGGTGATGTGCCTGAAGGGCTGAAATCTAAAAAAATTATTGCTCTCGATATGGGCGCTTTGGTAGCGGGTACAAAATTCCGGGGAGAATTTGAAGAGCGGCTCAAGGCGGTTGTTAAAGAAGTCGCCGATTCCGACGGACAGATGATTCTTTTCATTGATGAAATCCACACGCTTGTGGGAGCCGGGGCTACGGAAGGCTCGATGGACGCAGCAAATATTTTGAAGCCGTCCCTTGCACGCGGAGAGCTTCATGCAATTGGAGCCACAACTCTTACCGAGTACAGAAAGTATATCGAGAAAGATAAAGCCCTGGAACGTCGACTACAGACCGTTTTTGTGGGCGAGCCGAGCATTGAGGATACCGTATCCATCCTCCGAGGATTGCAGGAGCGGTACGAAGTACACCACGGTGTGCGAATCACCGACTCTGCCATTGTAGCGGC